>NZ_JBJDRI010000005.1:0-152275 GCF_044987425.1 Microbacterium sp. ZW T5_56
ACCCCGGCATCCGCCGCGGGCGCCACGCGGATGCGCGAGGACTCCGAAGTCGTCGCGGCGGCGCGCCGAAGTGCCGTACCGCACTCGGGCGCGATGCCGCCGGCGAGTGAGCCCGTGGTCGACCCCGAAGAGCCCTACCGCCCGATCGTCATCCCGGGACCTCCGGCGAGCCCGGTCGCAGATTCCGCCTTCGCTCCGGCGATGCATCGCAGCGAGGCGCCGTCTGAACTCAGTGAGTCGGTCCTCGACTACTCGCAGGAGGTGTCCGCCGTGGTCGGCGCCCCTGACGCCGGCGCACCGCGCGCTGCGCGCGAGTCGGTGTCCGCTCAAGCAAGCGAATTCGTTGCCGCGCTCGACGATGACGACTTCGAAGCCACCGAGCTCGCGTCCCGTCGCCGTCCGGTATGGAAGCTGACACCTCCGCTGGGTGGTGAGATCGTGCTGACGTCCGAAGCCGCGGTCCTCGGACGACGACCGGCCGAGACCGACGAGCGCATCCAGAACGTGCCCGTGGCCGACGGCACCCGCACCGTGTCGAAGACGCATGCTCGGCTCGATCTCATCGACGGCGTGTGGTGGATCACCGATCTCGCGTCGACCAACGGCGTGTTCCTCATCGACGAGAGCGGGGCGGAACAGGAGCTGCGCTCCGGCATCCCGACCGTGCTGACCGAACGCTTCCTGCTGGGAGACGCAGAGCTGCGGATCACCCGGGCCACGGCATGACCGATCGCCCGGACGACCTCGACGAGAGCACGCTGCTCGGATCGCGTCGCCCGCGTTCGGTTCTGCCCCAGGCGCCATCCGCGGACATCGAGGCGACCTCGCTCGGATCGCGTCGCCGTGCGGACCTTGTGCCACCATCCGTCGCGGACGTGAGTCGTGACGACGGACAGGACACCGCGCTGTCGTCCCGCGATGGGGAAACCGTGGCGAATTCGTCCGCCGGGGCCGACGAGGAGACCGTGCTGTCGTCCCGGCCTCGGGAAGCTGCGGGGGATCCCAACGCCGGGGTTGAGGATCACACCGTGCTGTCGTCCCGTCCTCGGGAAGCGGCGGGGGATCCGTCCGCCGGCGCTGAGGATCACACCGTGCTGTCCTCCAGAGCTCGGGAGTCCGTGGAGGATCTCGACGCCGGAGCGGAAGACCACACCGTGCTGTCGTCCCGCCCTCGGGAATCCGTGGTCGATTCGTACGCCGGGGCCGACGAACACACCGTGCTGTCATCCCGACCCCGTGGCAAGGACAGCACCGGCTCGGACGCGATACCGGATGAGACCCTGATCTCGTCGCGGGAGCGGGATCGGGAGCGGGACAGTGTCAGCGACGCGGACAGTGTCAGCGTCGTGGACAACAACAGCGTCGTGGACAACAACAGCGTCGTGGACGACAACAGCGACGCTGACGACACGATCGCGGTTCCCCGCAGGCGCTCGACCCCGGTCGTTGACCCGAGTGATCCGACCGGCGATGACGACCCGATCCTGCGCTGGTCCCAGGCGTCGAGCGATGACGAGCGCCGCCCGGTCGCACCGCAGCGCACGGCGAGGGAACCGCTCGTCGATGATCAGGTCCGCCGTCGGGTCGCGAGCGCGCCGGAGCCGGCGATCCTGCGCGCGCCGTATCGGCCGCGACTGATTGAGACAGCACCGGTGAACAGGCTGGAGCCGGTGGTGCGTGAGCCGCGCGAACCGGTCAACACGACCGCGGCGGACTCTCGCCGCCGAGCGGATTCGCGTCGCATGCTGATCGCGGTGATCGCGGCGGGTGGCGTCATCGTTCTCGCGGGTATCGCGGGCATCGTCGCGATCCTCACCGGCCTGCTCTGATCCTCTCGCCTCGAGGCCGCAGCACCTGTGCCCGCCAACGTGGAGATGTTAGTGTCGGAGGGCCTGTTCCGATGAGCGTCTGTCCGGCCGACGACTCGCACCGTCCCGCCTCCGTCGCGCATCGGGCGTGAGGGCATCACCGATTTTCGGCAAGGGGGAAATATGGGTGTACTGATGCTGGACGTCGGCACCGGGCGGGTGCTGCACGCGGCCGATACCTGTCTCCTGACAGCCGACTCACCGAAGCAGACGCTGCAGCTCCGGCAGCAGGAGGCCGAGGAACTCTGAGCGCCTCCTCGTCGCCGGCAGCCGCCGACGCCCGCCGAATCGGTATCCGCGAGGGTGATGCCCGCCACGACGTGGTGCTCCCCGCCGGATACACGGTCGGCGAGGTGCTGGCGGCGATCGGCGTGCGCACGGGCCCGGAGACCCGGCTGTTCCGAGAGCGCGGGGTCGTCCCCGTCGAGACGAGTCAGGGAATCGAGGCCTTCCGCGATGGCGACATCGTCACCCTGATCACCGAGCGCGCCCCCGATCCGGGTGCGCGTCGGCGTGGGCCTCGCCGTCGTGGCGGCGGCGGCTCCGAGAACGTGGCGGCCTGGTGGGCGATGGGCGCCGTCGGCATCGTGCTGACGGTCTTTCTCGCCTTCGCTCCCGCCGCGGCACTCGAGGGCTGGCCGCTGGTCGTCGGCTCCGTGATCATCGCCGCGGCGATCGCGGCTGCCGTCGTGCTCACGCGCCGCGGTCACACGCGCTCGATCGGCGCAGCGTCCCTCGGCCCGGCCGCCCTGTTGATGGGAGCCGGCGTCGTCCTATCGCCACCGTCGTCGTTCAGCATCGCGGTCACGATCGCAACCGTGAGCGCGCTGGTGGCCGTCTACTCGTTCGGTCTGGCGACGCTCGCGAAGCTGCCGGGCGATCGTGCCCAGCTCACCGCGATCGCTGCTGTCGTCACCGGAATCGGAGTGGTGCACATCGTCGCCGCGATGCTGGATCTGCCAGAGGCGACCGCCGCTGCCTTCTGCGTCGGCGCGGCCCCGCTCGTCCTTCGCGCCCTGCCGGCCATGCTGATCGATGTTCCGGCGGGGATGTTCATCGACTTCGAACGCCACCAGCAGGTCCGGTGGGCTGTGCGTGAGCAGATGCCGGAGTCGGTGGTCCGCGTGGACGGAGCGCGCGTCGGCAACCTGCTGCTCCGATCGCGCGCACGGCTGGAGACCGTCACGATCGCCGCCTGTCTCACGATCGCCGTCTTCTCTCCGATCGCGCTATGGCCGCTCGCCGCGGATCGCCTGATGGAGATGATCGGGCGGCTGTGTCTCGCCGGCCTCCTCGTCCTGGTGCTCGCGCTCAGCGCACGCAGCCACGGTGCGACAGCGATCGCGTGGACGCTGCGTGCCACCGCGGGGTACGTGCTGCTGGTGCTCGCCGTGGGCCTCCTCGGAGTGCTCAGCCCGGGAGCCCGCTCGCTGGTGACCATCGGCCTCCTGGTGGTCGCAGTCTTGGTCGCGGTCGGATCGGTGCCGGTGGCGCGCGGTCTGCGCTCGCTCTACTGGTCGCGCTTCGGCGATATCACTGAGGCGATCGCCGTAGCGCTCTGTCTTCCCGCCGGGCTTGTCGCCGGCGGAATGGTCGACATCATTCGAGGTTGGTGAGTTGATGGCTGAGAAGTTGTGCTGGGCGTGTGGGCGGCCGATGCCTGCCGATGCCGCGGTGTGTCCGCACTGCCGTGCGCCGCAGCAGGGCGCGCCAGCCGTGATCCCGGCCGAGGGGCAGCAGCAGGCATCTCAAGCACCGCACCCACCTCAGGCGCAGCAACCATCTCAACCGCAGCTGACGCGCGCGCAGAACCCGGTGCAGCCCGCCCCGGTGGCCCCGGTTGCAGGATCGCCGCAGCCGACGTCGTGGCCGCAGCCCGCACCCGTGCCGGCACCCGCCCCGAACTCCGCCCGTGCGCACACGCGTACGCGGACCCGTCGCCTGCCCGAGCCGGCCAGCACGCCGCGTTCTGCGCGTGTCGAGCGTCCCGAGATCAACCCGGACGACCCGCTCGGTGCCGCGTTCTCCGGAAGCCCGGCCGGTGTCGGACGCCGACTCGTGGCACTCACCATCGACGCGCTGCTGATCGCGGCGGCCGGCGTGCTGACGGCCTGGCTCACAAGCTCCGGGATCCTCGGCGTGGTGGTGGCGGCGGAGGTCGCGCTGATCTTCGTGGTGATCGAGGCGCGCACCGGTGCGAGTGCCGGCAAGCTTGTGATGCGGGTACGTGTCGCGCAGGAGCACGCACCGCGCTCGCCCGGGCTCGGACGAGCGGTGGTGCGCGCACTGACCACGCTGGCCGGAGGACTCGTCGCCGTGGTCGGCGCCTGGGGCGTCGAACTGACCGCCCTCGCGGATCGGACCGGACGTCGTCGTTCGCTCGGTGATCGTGCCGCGGGAACCGTGGTCGTCGCGCTGCCGGATCGTGGCGTGCCGGCTGCCGCTGCTGTCGAGCCGCACTCCGCTCGCGCCACGAGCGTCCTCCCCGCTGCAGACGCCGGCTTCGCCGCGCTGGAGACCACCGGTGCCACGACGGGCGGCTCGGGGAGTACCGGGGACACCGGCGAACAAATGCCGTCCAGCGCCGAGCCACGGGCGCTCCCCGTTCGTGGGGATGGGATGGGCGCCCTGGAAGCCACAGGCCGGGTGGCCCCGGGCGGTGTGCTGCTGATCTTCGACACCGGGCAGCGCGAACTGCTGCCGGCGCGGGCCGTCGCGAACCTCGGTCGCACGCCCAGCGCTTCGGTGGAAGGCGACCTCACGGTGCGCGTCGACGACCCGTCGCGCACGATCTCGAAGAACCATGTGCGCCTCGAGCAGGCGCGCTCGGGAGCCTGGGTCACCGACCTCGGCTCCACCAACGGCACCTCACTGATCCGCGAGGACGGCAGCGCCACACCGCTGCGCGCGGGCGAGCGCGTGGCGGTGGATGACGGCGTGCGTGTCCGCATGGGCGATCGATGGTTCTCGATCAGCCGACTGATGGAGGAAGACTCATGAGCCGCGGCTCCCGACTCGCGCCCCCGCGCGTTCCCAGCGGGAAGATCCCGATGGAGGCTCCTCCCGAGCTGAAGGAGAGCGAGGGCGGGGCCGGGCTGCTGCAGTCGATGCTGCCGATGCTCGCCTCCCTCGGCGCGGTGGTGATGGTCATCAGCATGGCTCCGACCGAACCGCGCAGCTACATCACCGGTGGCATGTTCCTGCTGTCGGCGGTGGGATTCGTGGTCCTGAACGGCATGCGTCAGCGCTCCCAGCACAACGCTGAGGTGCTGGCCGCGCGGCGGGAGTACCTCGCCTACCTCGGGGAGCTGCGCACCACGGTGCGCACGGCAGCGGATCAGCAGCGCCGAAACGGCAACTGGACATCCCCTGATCCGAGCACGCTCACGTTCCTGGTGGAGGACGGCATCCGGGTGTGGGAGCGCTCGCGCACCGACAGTGACTTCCTGCTCACGCGACTCGGCACCAACGATCAGCCGCTGTGCATCACGCTGGAGGCTCCGGATCTCCCGCCGCTCGCCCAGCTGGATCCGGTGGCGGCGTCGGCCGCGCACCGGTTCATACTTACGCACGAGATCCAACGCGCACTGCCCGCCACCATTCGGCTGAGCGATTACTCGCGCGTGGAGCTGGTGGGGCTGGACGAGGACGCGGTGCGCGGCCTCGCCCGCGCCATCGTCGTCGGACAGGCAGCGCTTCACGACCCCGACGATCTCATCGTCGCCGTGGTCACCGCTGACGCCCAGCTCGGCGAATGGGACTGGGTGAAGTGGCTGCCGCACGCGGCATCGACGCGCATCAGCGACCGGATCGGGCCGGTGCGGATGGTGGTGTCCTCGTTCGAGGAGCTGCGTGAACTCCTGCCGACAGATCTCGCCGATGCTCCGCGCTTCGGCACCGCCGGTGCCCCCGGACGTCACGTTCTGATCGTCAGCGACGGCGTCCCCATTCCGCGTGCGGATCCGCTCGTGGGCCTCGACCCCGTCTCCGGCATCACCGTGGTTGATCTGCCGACGCGATGGGACGCCCTGGAGAACCCCGATGTGCTGCGCATCGCGCTCCCAGCGAAAGACGCGAAGGACCGCCGTGCGGAGCTGGTGCGGGTGCGTCAGAAGTCCGAGTGGCTGGTCGCCGACGACCTCTCCGTCGTGCTCGCGGAGGCCACGGCCCGCCGCCTGCTGCCGCTGCGCACCAGGGAGATCGCGCGCGCCGACGGCGGAGCCACGCAGGTCAGCGGTCAGGCCGAGCTCGTCGAGCTCCTGGGTCTTCCCGACGTGCGCGAGATCGACTTCGACCAGGCGTGGCAGCGTCGTCCCCAGCGGGATCGCCTCCGTGTGCCGATCGGGCAGACCACCGAGGGTGCTCCGATCTATCTGGACATCAAGGAAGCGGCCGAGCAGGGCTCGGGCCCGCACGGTGTGCTGATCGGCGCCACCGGTTCCGGAAAGTCCGAGGTGCTGCGCACCCTCGTGCTCGCGCTCACCCTCACGCACTCGCCCGAGCAGCTGAACATGGTGCTCGTGGACTTCAAGGGCGGTGCCACCTTCGCCGGCATGGCCGACATGCCGCACGTCTCGGCGATCATCACCAACCTCGGCAGCGAGACCGGTCTCGTCGACCGATTCCAGGACGCACTCACCGGCGAGGTGGTACGACGCCAGGAGCTGCTGCGTGCGGCCGGCAACTTCGCCAACGTCAACGACTACGAGAAGGCCCGTCGCGGTGGTCGCACCGACCTTGAACCGCTGCCTGCCCTGCTGATCATCGCCGATGAGTTCTCCGAGCTGCTGGCGGCCAAGCCCGAGTTCGTGGAGAGCTTCATCAACATCGGCCGCGTCGGCCGCTCCCTCCAGATCCACCTGCTGCTGGCTTCGCAGCGCCTGGAGGAGGGGAAGCTCCGCGGGCTCGACACCTACCTGTCGTATCGCGTGGGTCTTCGCACCTTCTCCGCGGCGGAGTCGCGCACGGTGCTCGGCGTGCCCGACGCATACACCCTGCCGCAGGAGCCGGGTGTCGGCTACCTGAAGAGCGATCAGGAGACGATGACGCAGTTCCGTGCCGCGTACGTCTCTGGCCCGCCGAAGACTCGGATGCGCCACGGCGGCACTCCGACCGAAGCGCGCGAGAGCACGCTGGAGATCATGGCCTTCACCGCTCGACCGCAGTGGGAAGCGGAGGAGGACTCCGAAGAGGTGGTGCCGGTCGTCGCGTCCGAGGCGCCGAAGGAGGAGCGCTCGACTATCGACATCGCGGTCGCCCGGATGGCCGGTCGGGGGCCGCTCGCGCACCGTGTCTGGCTGCCGCCGCTGAAGGTGCCGGCATCGCTGGATGAGCTGATGCCGGACCTCGTCGTCGATCCGACCCTCGGCCTGGTCTCGCCCTCCTGGCGCGCACGCGGACCGCTCGAGGTTCCCGTCGGCGTCGTCGATGTGCCTCTCGAGCAGCGCCGCGAACAACTGGTGCTGTCCCTCGCTGGTGCCGGCGGAAACCTGGCCATCGTCGGCGGCCCGCTGAGCGGCAAGTCGACGCTGCTGCGGACCCTGACCACCTCCCTCGCGCTCACCGCGACGCCGCAGGAGGTGCAGTTCTACGTGCTCGACTTCGGTGGCGGCAGCTTCGTCAGCCTGCGTGATCTCCCGCACATGTCGGGGGTTGCGATGCGCACCGATGAGGAAGCCATCCGTCGCGTCGTCGCCGAGGTCGAATCTGTGCTGAACGCGCGGGAGATCTTCTTCCGTGACAACGGCGTGGACTCCATGAACACCTATCGGCGCCGACGCGCCGAGGGCCGCGTGAACGACGGCTTCGGCGATGTGTTCCTGCTCATCGACGGCTGGGGCACCCTGCGCGCCGAGTTCGAGAACCTCGAGCCGCGCATTCAGGCCATCGCCGCGCGCGGCCTGGGCTTCGGTGTGCACGTCGTGATCACCGCCAACCGGTGGCTGGAGATCCGCGCCAACGTGAAGGATTCGCTGCAGAGCCGGATCGAGCTGCGCCTCGGCGACCCGGCGGACAGCGAGATCGACCGCAAGCTGGCTGTGAACGTGCCGCCGTCCTCGCCCGGGCACGTGCTCACGCCCCAGAAGCTGCACGGACTGGTCGCGCTGCCGCGCATCGACGCCTCGGGCGATCCGAACACGCTGATGGATGGCGTGGATGATCTCGTGGCTCGGACGACGGCCGCGTGGCGCGGTCCGCAGGGGCCGAAGCTTCGACTGCTCCCCACGCTGGTCACGCTGGATCAGGTGCGTGGCATCGCGGGCGAAGCGGACACCCGCACCCTGCTGGGCATCGAGGAATCCGCGCTGGCTCCGTTCGGGGTGGACCTCAGCACCGAGTCGCACCTGTACCTGTACGGTGACGCCGGCATGGGCAAGTCCGCTTTCCTGCGAAGCATCGCGCACGAGGTCATGCGTCTGCATCCGGACGGCAAAGCCAAGCTGTTCTTCGTCGACTACCGGCGTGCCAACCTCGGGGAGATCCCGGCGGAGTTCCTCGGCGGCTACCTCACCTCGCACGACATGACGATGCAGGGGATGGGGGAGCTGGCGGCGCTGTTCCAGTCCCGCCTCCCGGGCCCCGACGTCACCGCCGAGCAGCTGCGCAACCGGTCGTGGTGGACCGGATCGGAGGGCTACATCCTGGTGGACGACTACGACCTCGTCGCCACCAGCCAGGGCAATCCGATCGCCGTGCTGCAGCCGCTGCTCGCGCAGGCGGCCGACATCGGACTCCACCTCATCGTGGTGCGCCGCACCGGTGGTGCCGCACGCGCGGCCTTCGATCCGATCCTGCAGCGCTTCACCGATCTCGGTGTCACCGGAATCCTGCTCGGCGGCAACCCGGAGGAGGGCCAGATCATCGGCCGGCTGAAGCCCGTGCCCTCCGCTCCGGGCCGCGCGCAGGTCTCGAGCCGCGACCGGGGTGTCTTCTCCGCCCAACTGGCGTACCAGCCGCCGCGATCGACGTGATCGACCCGCTCGTCCTCACTGGCGTCGGAGGTGCACTGCTGCTCGTCGGCATCGCCGACGGTGCGGCCGCCAGCGTGCTGTTCGCCCGCCTCGGACGCGAACGCTGGCGCGGCTGGCTTCCGATCGTCCGCGATGCCGAACTGCTGCGCATGGGACAGGAGGGTGCCTACATCGCCGGCCTCCTGCTGATTCCTCCGGTATCGATCTACGCGCTGTGGGTGAAGGGGCGCGCGCTGTATCGCATCGGCCTGCGCTGGGGGTGGGGTCCAGCGCTCGCGGTGGTGGGCGCCCTGGTTCCGGTCGCCTGGTCGATTCTCGCCGCCGTTCGCGCGGGGCAGGGCGAGGTCGATCCACCGCACCCGCCCGCGCCGGAGGCACGCGGGAGTGGACGGCCGGAGCCGGTCTCCGCGGAGCGCGGTCTCCGGCGGCGCCGCGCGCCGGAGGACGCCCCGACTGCCGGGCCCGGCGTGCACGGCGTGCCGCTGACCGGGGTGATGCCCGCCGAGCAGGCCGCTTCCGCTCATCCGGACGTGCCGGTGCCCCTGACGCCTGATGCCATCCCTGCCGCGGCCGACGCTCCGGCCCGCCCCCGGACAATCCGCTATGAGCTCGTGCTCGCGGATGGCTCTCGTCATGCGCTCGATGCGCAGCGCGTCATCGTGGGACGAGCGCCGCGATCCGACAGTGCGGACGTTCAGCTGCTCCCGCTTCTGGACGGCTCGGGACAGCTGTCGAAGAGCCACGCGGAGTTGCTGCGCTCGGGCGACATCTGGTTCATCACCGACCTGCACTCGACGAACGGCGTCATCGCCTCCGTGCAGGGTGGCGCGCCGACACGCCTCGCCGCGGGCGCGTGCGTCCCGGTGGTCGGCGAGTTCCAGCTCGGCGGCGTCCGCGGGGTCATTCGCCCGCTCGACGCCTGAACGATCCGACACTCACTCGGCGCTTTCGCGCTCCCGACGATTCCGCGCGATCGAGATCACGCCGATCAGGCCCAGGGCGCCAGCACTGAGCACCGCGATGAGGACCACGCGGGTCATGTCGCGCTCGTGCTGGTCGCTGGGACCGGCGATCACGATCGTCTCGGGCGAGGGCGTCGTCGTTGCCTCCTGCCGCGGGACGAACGGGCTGACCGGGCCGCGTGTATCGGGCCCGGGAAGCAGCGCGAGGGCGGCCGCGGGCTGCACGATTCCCCACCCGACCTGATCGTCGCGCGCATCCGGGTCGCCGCGCAGGGCCGTCGCCGTGAGGCGGTACGCCCACTCCTCGCGGCTCTCCCGGGGGTACGCCGCGGCGACCAGGGCGGCTGCCGCGCTGGCGTACGCGGTGGACCAGCTGGATTTCGGATCGTCGTTGAAGAAGCAGTCGCCGGTGTTGAGCCCCAGCGTCAGGACGCCTTGCCCCGGGGCTGCAAGCGCGATATGTGGGCCGTGGATGCTGGCATCGGTCACGGTATCCCCGGGGACGGTGGTCGCGGTCACCCCCAGCACGCCGGGGGATCCGGCGGGGTAGCGCTCATCGGCGGCCTCGGCCTGCGTGTCGCCGATTGTGATCTCGGTGTCCGAGGCCTCCACGTTGCCGCCGCTGGCGACCAGCAGCGCTCCCTTGCGCTCCGCGTAGGCCACGGCCTCATCGATCTCGGGGGAGAAGAACGGCGTCGACATTGAGACGTTGATGATCTGCGCTCCGGAATCGGCCGCCGCCCGGATGCCCGCGGCGAGGCGAAGCACATCCGGACCGAAGCCGGCCTTGTCGGCCTCCTCTCCGGTGTTCGCGTACACGCGCACGGAATAGAGCCGAACATCGGGGGCGAGTCCGACGAGCGCCGAGCGGCTGTCGGGCTGTGCGGCGATGATGCCGGCGATGGCCGTGCCATGCCCGAGCTGGTCCGTGTATCCCCGGGGGTCGGTGCCGTCGTGCACGAGGTTCACACCGCCGGCCATGCGCGGGGCCAGACGCGGATCGGCGGCGTTGATCCCGGAATCCACGATGGCCACCAGGACGCCGCCACCGCGCGTGATCTTCCACGACCGCTCCGCCTGCAGCAGGGTGAGCGCCGCAGGAGCGGCGGGACTGAACGCGGGCGCGCCGCTCACGCAGGAGTCCGCGGCGGCGTCGGGGACGAGCACGGTGGAGGGCGTGGTTGGCGCCGCCACCGCCGGGGATGCGCTCGCGAGGAAGGCTCCGCAGGCGACGGCGAGCGCGCACATCAGCCGGCGCGCGGTGCTCATCCGGTGGTGGCGCCGGCTGCGGCGCGGGTCAGGGCCGGACCACTCTCGAACAGCGCCATCCACTCCGGCGTCGCCTGTCCGATGTCGTCGGGGGTGTATCCCAGCTGCGCGAGCAGCTCCTCGTCGTAACCGGGGATCGCGTACTGCGTGGCCGTCGGGTCGATCAGCATCAACAGCGATGCCGCGCCCTCATCCGCCCCTGCAACCGACACCAGCGCACCCATGCTCGGCTGCACCGATGTTCCGGCGGTCAGCTCCGCATCGGGATTGGCGGTGGCCAGCACCGTGTTCGCTGCGTCGCCGTTCGTCTCCGCCAGAGCGCACGGCGTGCCCTCTGCGGGCGCCAGAGCGGCCGTGGGCCAGTCCTCCGGCTGTGCGGGCTCCGTCGACGTCGGAAGGCTGGCTACCTGAGGTGCGTCCACGTCGTAGTTGCGCTCGGCAGAGTAGGTCGGACCGTGCTGATACAGCGCGAGTCCGAAGGGAGTCAGCTCGGCCAGACTGCCGTCCGACATCACGAGATAGCGGGCGTCGGAGTCGGTGATGGTGGTGTGGACCACGTCGCCCACCCGCAGGTCACTGCCGACAAGCGCGCGGCCCGCGTCGCGGACGCTGGTGGGTGTGAGAGGTGAGCCGAGGGCGAAGAGGTTCAACCAGGTGGCCGAGACCTCCACGCGGGGAGCCGAGCCCAGACCGATGTCGCGCAGCAGACCGTCCACATCCTCCCTCGGCAGCTGGAAGCGAACGCCACCGGTGACCACCCACTGCGTCTTCTCGGCGCGCACCACGATCGCGGTCCCCGCCGCTGCGGCCGTCGCGATGGGGGAGGCATCGATGCTCGCGTCGACGCCACCCGTCTCATCGGCGATGCAGGCGGTCCATCCCGTATTGATGAGCTGGCCTGGCGTCGGCATGGTGTCGGGGGCGCCCGGGATCCCCACGGTCGTGCCCACGGGCTTGCCCGCCAGCAGACTGCCCGAGGCCTCGATCGGCTTGGCGGAGGCCTCGGCGGACAGCATCAGTCGCGCGCTCGCGATGTTCAGCACCGGGTGCAGCGTGTTGTCGGCGGTGACGTAGCGCGACCCGGTGGTGGTGTCGATGATGAGGTGTCCGGTGCCCCAGTCGTCGGGCAGCGCCTTGTTGGCGAAGCTCAGGAACCAGCCCGCAAGCAGGACGACGACCGACAGCACGATGCCCACGATCACGCCGCGCAGCGGCTTCGCTGGCTCCAGCTCCTTGCCGCCCGGGGCGCCGCTCACGAAGGCGGTGAGCAGACGCCGGCGCGAGAAGTTCTGCGCGTCGAGCAGCTCGCTCTTGCTCGCCACTGTCAGCTCCCCAGCAGACCGGACGCCACGAGACCCACCGGCAGCACCAGCGCCAGCACGATGACCTCGACGGTGTCGGAGAGCCGGGCGAGTCGGAGACGTGCGCCCGGCGCCAGCAGCGTGAGGACGATGGTGGCGGCCGCGGCGGCTGCAAGAGCCGTCACGATCACGGGAATCAGAACGGGCTGGGAGAGGGCGCCGACCAGACAGGTGAGGGCGATGCCCGCCGACCCGAGCGCAAGCAGAACCAGCACGTGTGCGCGGGAATAGCTCATGCGCGCCGGGAACATCAATCCCGCGAACGCCAGCGCACACAGCAGCACCGACCACGGGTTGTCGGTCGCCACGAGCGGCGTCGCGGCCAGCATCGCGAGGCCCAGCGCGGTGCGCAGCGCGGTGAGTGAGCGGTGTCCGGCGGCTGCTCTCCGCTGGACGTCGCCGCCGTCGATCGCGGGCGCATCGGCGAAGATCTCCGCGTCTGTCATCGGCGAGATCACGCGCAGCTGCGTGGTGGACAGCGCCAGCCAGGGAAGAGCGTTGGCGAGAGCGCCGGCGACGGCGATCATCATCGTGTATGACGAGGTCGCGGCGGTGGGAAGCAGTCCCGCTGACAGTGCGGGAAGGCCGACCGCAGCGCCGGTGACGATCGGAACGTACTGCACGGCCGGACGGTGAGGACTGAGAGCCAGCGCGGCTGCCCCCACCACGACGGCTCCGGCGCCGGCGGCCGCGAGCGGCCAGCCCCACAGATTGGCGTCGTCGGGCACAGCGAGATAGCCGGCGACGGCGCCGAAGGCCGCCGCCGCGACTCCCATCGCCGCACCGGACTCGGGCTGGTGCAGCCGCGCCAGGAAGGCGGTGGTCGCCAGCAGCACGATAGCGCCGATCACGGCGACGATGATGTTGAGCATGACGCCGCGGCCGCTGGGCAGCAGCAGCACCGCGCAGACGGCGAGGAACGCGAGACTGACCGCGAGTGCGGTGCGTGCGTTGTCACGCGCGCTCCAGCTGCGCTGTTCTCCGGTGGCGTCCAGGACCGCCTCGACGATGTCGTCGTAGACGCGGGGGGTGGCCACGAACGCGCCCCGGCTCAGCGAGAGCACGTCACCGTCGGCGATGTCCAGATCGGCCAGGGTGCGTGCCGGGTCGAGCGGCGTTCCGTCGGCGGCCTGCAGCACGTAGCCGGACGAGGTCATGGTGGGATCCAGGATGCCGAGGCTTCGCGCGAAGCCCGGCATGATCTCGATGAGCGGTACCTGACGAGGCACCGTCACATCCAGCCGGCGTCCTTCGCTCTGCACCGTGACGCGGACGATCGGCGTCGCAGAAGTGCGTGTCGCGCTCACCTGGCCCCCTCCCGAGTGATCTCCCGCGGCGCACATGCACATCGCGCGCGGGCATACATCCCTTACTGTAGTCGGCGCGCTCCGGGGAGCATCAGTCCTGCAGCCGTCGGGAGATTGGAAAGTTCTCACGAACGTCGTCCGCCGCGGAATCTCCGGGCACGAGGTCTCTTCTGCGGGTGCCTGCGCGCGAGGGGAGTTGCAGCCGCGACCACGGCGATCTATCGTCAGCCGTGTCAATGAATGGCCTCGACCGCGCTCGCGCGGCTCATTTAGGGGGGCTGTGAGTGCAGTGGCAACCGCTCTGCGCTGACATGAATGATATGGAGGTGTGTTGTGGCTGAGAAGATTTCTGCTGAGGCGGGTGCGCTACTCGCTGGTGCGAATGCGGTGAACGACACGAACGCGGCGATCGCGGCGAACGTGCGTGCGGTGGATGGTGCGGCGGGTGCGACGCGTCCGCTCTGGACGGGTCCGGCGGCGAACCAGTACTTCTCGCTCGTGGAGCGGTGGGAGGCTGAGGCCCGCAAGATCAACCAGGTGCTGGTGACGCTGGAGGGTGCCCTGCGGGGCACGGCGTCTGACCAGGCGGCGACGGATGAGTCGAACCAGCAGATCATTGGCGGCCTGGGCGCGACTCTCGCCTGAGCCACCCCGGATACTTCGAAGGATTTTGACGATCATGGACTCTTTCTCCGTCAACCCGGCAGCGCTTGAGGCGCTCTCGTCCGACATCAACCAGCGCGGTAAGGCCATCAACCAGTCTCTGGAGAACCTGGACTCGAAGGTCTCCACGCTGCGGGCTTCGTGGGAGGGTGACGCGCAGGTCGCGTACGACACCGCTCACGCCGCCTGGTCGCGCTCGATCAACCAGATGAACGCGCTGCTGATCCAGATCGGTCAGCAGACCGACGCCATCAAGGGCGACTACCTCCGCAGCGACCACAAGTCCAAGGGCCGCTTCGAAATCTGATCTCGAACACCCACTGATCCGCCCTCGTGGCGGATTCCCATGAGCGGGACGGAGCTTTCGCTCCGTCCCGCTCATCACTTCCGATGGCGGTAGTCCGCCGACAAACACAGTGTTCCAGGGGGAATCATGAGCGGTCCGAAGATTGGCGTCGACCCAGAGGCCGTCGCATCAGGGGTGAAGCGCCTGTTGAGCGCGATGGACGGGAACGGCGCGAGCACGGATCTGTCCCAGATCTCACAGACGATGTCGCAGATCGAAGGCGGCTCTGGCGTGAATGCGCTCACCCGCTTCGTGTCGCAGCTCACCGTTGACTTGAAGACCCGCGGTGCGGATGCCGCGGCATTGCACAACAACGTCACTGCCAACGTCTCGAGCCTGCAAGCGGCGGTCACGGATCTGATGCAGACCAATGAGGCCGCGGGTCAGGCCGCTCAGGCGCTGGTCGGCCAGATCGAGAGCGCGACCGGAGTGCCGGTGACGCCGGCGCCGAGCGGCGGCGCTCCGGCAGGCCCACAGCTGGTCCCCACCGACGGCGGCGATGCTTCGACGGAGAACACGAAGGACGAATATGCGTAAGTCATTGGCACCGGGGCATGTTCGTGACGTGACGAGGAGGGGCCGCTCATGAAGCGACAGGGGATGGACTGGGAAGCGGAGCTGCGGCGTCTGGCGTCGTCTGAGGCACACATCTCCCTTCCGAACGCTCGAGAGATCGAGTCAGCGCTGTATGACATCGAGCAGGCGCTTGGAAGCACGGCGAAGGAAGGGCTGGAGGGAACGGCCGCCGACGCCGCTGCGGCCGCATTCGACGGGGACGCGCGGGACGCGATGACCATCCGCGATGACGTTCGTCGTGTGATGAACGCGGTGGACCGAGCCAACGAACGACGCCTGCAGACGGCGGACGCACAGCTGCGCGATCTGGAATCCGGATTCCCGGAAAAGCTGGACTGGTGGGAGGAGACCCTCCTGCGCGGAGCGGCCGTGGGAACGACCTGGGCGCTCGGGCCCTTCTCCTTCACCGTCGCCGACGGTGTCGTCGGTGAGGTCAACGAGCTCCTGGCCGCACAGCGCCACGCTCGCGCACGGGAGGGCGTGCAGGCCGTGAGCGCGGCGATGGATGAGGAGTCCGCCAGCTTCACCAGCGAGCGACGCGTCGTGACGAAGCGAAGCAGCGACACACTGACGGAGGATCCGGAGGACTACACACCGTCGGATGGCGGCGGCCCCGGTGACGGCGGGGGTGGTCCCGGCACGAGTTCGTTCGACACGTACCCGCAGGACCCGAGCGGCACTGACCTCCCTCCGGGGTTCACCTACAACCCCCCGACGCCTGATGACGGCGGGGACGATCCGTTGCCACCGACGTTCCCGAACCCCACGCAGATCGGGACGCTCAATCCGCCGTACGTCATTGGTGACCCGCCGGACTGCCCGGTGTACATCCCGGACGATCCGACGCTCTCCAACCCCGACGACCCCACGTGGGTGAATCCCAACGATCCGACGTGGCAGAACCCCGACGACGTCGGCCCCTGGTCACCGGACGGCCCCACGGCGTGGCTGCCTGACTCCGATTACCCGCCGGGGTACGACCCCAATGACCCCAGCACGTGGGGCACGGGCGGACGCGGTGTCCTGACCTCCGACTCGTCGATGGGCGGCGGATCTCACGGCTGGGGCTCCGCGCGAACCGGCACGGGAGTCGGCGCACTCGGATCCGGTTCCGGCTCTGGAGTCGGCGGTTCGGGCGCATTCGGCGGAGTGGGCAGTGGTGGCGCAGGCTCCGCAGCCGTGCTCGGCGGTGCCGGCGGTGCCGTCTCCCTGGCGGGAGCCAAGCTCATGCAGACTGGCGGTCCCGGCCTGGGCTCGGGGCTCCTCGGCAGCCAGGGCGCTGCGGGCGCGGGTGCTGGTGCAGCCGCGGGTGCGGCGGGCCGAGGCGGCTCGATGGGAATGATGGGCGGCATGGGCGGTGGTGGCGCGACGGAGAAGAAGTCGCGTCCCGGACTGTCTGGCCTCCGAGCCCCGCAGCTCGAAGGCGACGATGACCCGGCACCCCGATCGGAGGCTGCCGGTGCCGGCGGGCGCGAATTCTGACGCCGGACGCCGAAGGGTGATGACGCGGGTGCCGGATCGGTGGGCTGTCATCGCTCGCCGGTTCGTACCCGTCGTTGTCGTGCTCGGCCTCAGTCTCGGAACTGTGATGCCGGCATCGGCGGCCACGGACGACCCGAACTGGTGGTACTCCGGGATGCATGTCGACGAGGCACGAGCGGAGGGACTGACAGGCGCCGGGGTCAAGATCGGCATCGTTGACACGAGGATCAATCCTCAGCTGGACCTGTTCAGCGGCGCTTCGCTCACGGTGAGCCCCGGAAGCAGCTGTATCGACGGTGGGGAGCCCACATCACAGACGCCGGACGAAGGCACCGTCCATGGCACGGCGATGGCTGCCCTGTTGCTGGCGCGTCCCGTCGGCGATGTCCCCATGCAGGGCATCGCTCCGGACGCCGACGTGACGTTCTACTCCACGAGCCTCGAGGGCGAAGACTGCGTCGACGGGCCCGAGGGGCGCAGCAGCATCATGGAAGCAGTGTTGCGCGCGATCCGAGACGGCAACCGCATCGTGTCGGTTTCGATGGGGCAGGATTCTCCTCCTGAGCCCGACACCGCCGTCATTGCCGAGGCCCTTGCCCGTGGTGTGGTGATCGTGGCGTCGACGCCGAACAACATCAGCCAGCGCGGGTACGTCTCGCCCCAGGGGTACAACGGTGTCGTGGCAGCCGCGGCCGTCGGGCGAGACGGTGAGCTGCAGCGACAGGATGATGACGTCACGCCGATGATCGTGCCGGGCGTCACTGTCGTGGCTCCCGGGATCAAGATCCTCCAGCCCGCGAACAGCACGGGGTGGGAAGGTATGTCCCTGTCCACCGGGTCGTCGACCGCGACTCCGCTCGTGGCGGGTTCACTGGCGCTACTGCTTCAGAAGTACCCGTCGGCGACGGGAAATCAACTCATTCAAGCGCTGATCTCGTCGACCGCGAATGCTGTCGACGGCATTCCGTTCAACCCGACCAACGGCTACGGCTACGGTGCCGTCTCGTTGCGGAACCTGCTCGCGACGGATCCGACCGCGCTGCCCGACGTGAATCCGTTGATGAACAAGACGATGGGTCTGCCCACCGCGGAGCAGGTTGCGGCTGGCGGCGGCACGCCGAAGCCAACGGAATCGGCGCCCGCGACGACGGCTCCGTCGTCTCCCGATGTCGTCTCCGAACCAACGTCGGACGCGCCGCCGGCAGCGTCGGGGGAGTCCCCGGCGGCAGTTGTACCGTGGCTCATCGGCGGCGGCGTCGGCGTGATGGTCATCGTCATCGTCGTGGTCATCGTGGTGGCGACGCGGACCCGTCCGAAGGTCTGACAACCGATAACGCAACGATCGAGGGCGCCCGCTCCAGCGGGCGCCCTCGATGCTCGTTTTCCGACGGCTCAGTCGCCGAAAGCGCGTGCGCCCTCACGATCCGCGGCGTCGTAGAGTGCCGCGAGCTCGCGCGTCACCTTCGCGTTGCGGGTGAGCTTTCCGGCGCGGGCCTCGATCTTCCCGATCATGTCCGTCGTCATCGTGGAAGCTGCGTCGGACGCGCCACCCGCCGTGCTCTGCTGGAGTTCGCGGAGCTTCTCCAACAGTGTCGTCGACGCCAGTTGGAGCGACTCCGCGCTCTTCTCCATCGCGACCGCCTGGTCGACGATCGCGCCGACATCGACCTTGATCTCATCGAACACGGTCATCACCTCCGCGGGGAGCGCGCAGCTGAGCGACGATCGACGCGTCGTCGCCCACCGCATCCGCGATGCGATCGGCTGCGGCGTTGCGAGCGGCCTGCTGGGCATCGGCGATGGTCCGGGTGACAAGCGGGCCGAGCGTGCTCGCCGGCACGTTCGCCTCGGCGAACACGACGGATCGAATCGTGCCGTCCGCTCCCGCGATCACCGTCACCTCTCCGCGGGACGAGCGCGCCGTACCCGTCGCGCCCTCGGCGCCGTCGATGGCGGATCGAAGGAGCGCGTGCCGGGTGCGCGCTTCGTCGAACTGCTGTTGAACCTTCGCCCGGGCCGCTTCGACCTCTGCTGCATAATCCGTCATGTTCATCCCTCCGTTGCCCGTGCTTTTGCGTAGTTGATGACGGCATCGCGCCCCATTGTGAGCGCCGCGCCGTTGCGAACCAGCCTGTCCACCAGATCGACGCCTCGCGCTGCCACGTGAATGTTGTCGCCGAGTACCGTGCCGGGCGGTGTGTGAAGGAACGTCACCGCCGCGATGTCCGTCCCCGATATGCGATCACCGGTGGTGCGCAGCATGAGGTCCAGCTGGTCGCTGGTGAGCGGCACATCCGTTGTCACAGCGACGTCGAGATCCCAGCCCACCGTGAGGTTGCCCTTCGAGACGGCCACCTCGTCGAACTCGCCGGTCTCCTCCAGCGCCTGTTGGATCTGCGCCACGAGTTCGTCGCGAGAGCTCGGCGCCGACTGCTGCGCGCTGCCACCGCCCAGCGGCAGACACGCGGTGAGCGACATCGTGGCGGCACCGGCCAGCACGATCGCGGTGAGAATACGAACTGAACGTCTCATTCGTGCGTCTGCCCGACATAGGTGTTGGTGATCTCGCCATCCAGGAACGACCAGTCGTTCTGGAACGTGCCGCCACGATTGATGTAATCCTGCAACGAGTCGCGATAGGTCCCGGCGTTGTGAGCGGGCATCCCGACGGGCTCGCCGGTCTCCGGGTCCACAGCGTCGGTGGGGGTGGGCATCACGACCCAGTCGATGTTGTCCGGTTTCGTCAGCGGAGGCCCCACGGGCGGCAGCAGCCACGGGTTCGAGTACGGTCCCGTGGGATCGCCGTCCAGCTTGGGGACGGGGTCGGTGGTGTGCTCCACCTGCAGCACCGGGATATGGCTCGGGATCTGGTACTGATCGGTGGGAGAGCCGTTGGTGACGATGCCGATGGTGTTGTACCCGTTGGACGGGTCCGAGCCGAGGTTGCCGGCCATGATTCCGCCCTGACTGAATCCCGACCACACCACATCAGAGCCCGGTGCCACCCCGGCGTCATGAAGGGTGTTGAGCACCGCCCGTTCGTACTGCGTCTTCAATCCCGGGATGCTCTCCATCAGCACCAGCGCCACGTTCGAGTCGAGATCGTTGACGGGACCATAGTCCTTCAGAACGTCACTCCAGGCGGCGTCGCCCATGATGCTCTTGAGCAGACCCCAGTCGAGGGTCGATGGCAGATTCACGAGGGTGTACTCGGAGCCATCGGGGCGGCGCACCGTCTGCACGCTGATGGCGGTGCCGTCGCCGCCGCTGATCTGATCGATCAGCCGGTTCTGCTCCAGCAGGTCGACGGGAGAGCCGACCTGGCCGCGGTCCATCAGATCCTGGTAGGCCCGCTGCCGCTGCGCATCGAGGCTCTCCGGATCGAGCTCCTCGACGTCGGGGTTGTCTTTGCCGAGGTCGCCGAAGGCGCCCCCGAGCAGGTTCCCGAAGATCGCACCGAGGGGACCGCCGAGGAAGGCGCCGAGTGCGGTCGCCATCACGGGGACCATGCCGGCGAGGATGACGCGAAGCCGGTCCAGTGCCTCCTGCAGCAGGGGAATCAGCGACGCGATCAGCGAGACGAGCTCGCCGAGCGCGGTGATCAGCCGATCCACGAGGTTCTTGCCGGCCTCGACCAGCTCCCACACCGCATCGGCGAACTTCCGCAGATCGTCGAAGAAGTCCAGCGGGTTGCCGTCGAACATCGCGTCCCACAGCTTGGCTGCTGCCGTCAGCATGCTGCAGATGAACTCGCGCGTCGCGGCGACGATGGTGGAGGCGAGCCGCAGCGCGGCCGCGGTAGCCGACGACCACTCGCACGCGTCCTGAATCACCGGGGCGAGATCGTCGTAGCGCTCGCGGAGCTTGCGGATCGAGCGGCCGTCCAGCTCCTCGAGTCGACTGCGGTCGCTGTCCAGCTGGTCGGCGACCGCTCGGGTCGACACCGCGACACGGTCCCAGTCGTTCGCGAACGAGGCGACGGCGGAGGGATCACCCAGCAGCTCATCGAACCAGTCCTGCAGCGGCTGGATGTACGTCAGTGCCCACCCCATGAAGCCGGGGATCGACGCGCATCCGTCACTGGCGCTGCGCGGCATGCCACCGCACCAGTCGTCACTGCGGAGGCGGGCCGCCACCGCGGCGGTGCCGCTCACGGCTCCAGCTCCGCGATCTTGGCGGACGCCTCGGCTTCGATCGTGTCGAAGGCCGTGAAGATGCCGTCGACGCCGTCTCGCATGTGGTCGAGCATCTGTCCCACGATCGACAGCAACGCGTCCGCGTTGCCCGCGAGCGCGTTGATCGGCCCCGGCAGGTAGCTGTTCATCGTGCCGAACGCCGTACCCGGCATCGTGGCACCGGCATCACTCGCCGCCCGTGCGATCAGGGCGCCGTGCTGCCCGAGTGACGCTGTCTGGGCGCGAAGCACCTCTGCGTCGAGAATGATGGTCGTGCGGCCGGCAACGCCGCCACCTCCTGCTGTCATCGCGGAACCCCCTATGTCCGTGGTGTCTGGCGCCTGCGCGCGCCATGCACATCTACTTTCCCACGCGACAGGGATTCTGAGGAAGGGGGTCAGCGGAACCCGGGCGCGTTGCCCGGTGTGTCCCAGAGCGCGTATAGTTGATGGGGTGTGCGTCCGCGCGCGTTCGACCGTGCCTCGGCACTGGAGAGCGAGCATCGGCGCACACTCTCGGGAACGACCGGCAATCCGGTCACCCCCACGGCATATCCACACCAGCAGGGCAGCCAGTCTGCCGCGCCCGTGGATGAACGTGAAGCCCTTTCGACACGGAGAGAAATCTCCTCACTGCGGGGGACGAGAACACGACGCTGTCACCGTGCAGCAATCAAGGAGAAGAAAGTGCCAACTATTCAGCAGTTGGTTCGCAAGGGACGGTCGCCGAAGGTCAGCAAGACCAAGGCTCCCGCTCTGAAGGCGAACCCGCAGCAGCGCGGCGTATGCACCCGTGTGTACACCACCACCCCGAAGAAGCCGAACTCGGCGATGCGCAAGGTCGCTCGTGTGAAGCTCTCCAACGGGACTGAGGTCACCGCGTACATCCCCGGTGAGGGACACAACCTCCAGGAGCACTCGATGGTGCTCGTTCGTGGTGGTCGTGTGAAGGACCTCCCCGGTGTCCGTTACAAGATCGTCCGCGGTGCACTTGACACCCAGGCCGTGAAGAACCGTAAGCAGGCTCGTTCCCGCTACGGCGCGAAGAAGGGCTGATACCAATGCCTCGTAAGGGTCCCGCCCCCAAGCGCCCGGTTGTCAACGACCCGGTTTACGGCGCACCGATCGTCACGTCGCTCGTGAACAAGATCCTCGTGGACGGCAAGAAGTCGCTCGCCGAGTCGATCGTCTACGGTGCCCTCGCGGGTGTCGAAGAGAAGAGCGGCCAGGACGCCGTCGCAACGCTCAAGAAGGCGCTCGACAACGTCCGTCCCACCCTCGAGGTCCGCAGCCGCCGTGTCGGTGGCTCGACCTACCAGGTGCCGGTCGAGGTCAAGCCTCACCGTGCCAACACGCTGGCGCTGCGCTGGCTCGTGTCGTACGCGAAGGGTCGTCGTGAGAAGACGATGACCGAGCGCCTGCGCAACGAGATCCTCGACGCCTCGAACGGTCTGGGTGCCGCGGTGAAGCGCCGCGAAGACACCCACAAGATGGCCGAGTCGAACCGCGCCTTCGCTCACTACCGCTGGTAATGAGCTCTTCCGCTCCGCTCGGGCCCTGCGCCCGAGCGGAGCGGATCCTGATCGCACACTTCACGTAAGGAAGACCCCGTGGCACAAGAAGTGCTCACTGACCTCAAGAAGGTCCGCAACATCGGCATCATGGCCCACATTGATGCCGGCAAGACGACGACGACCGAGCGCATCCTGTTCTACACGGGCGTCAACCACAAGATCGGCGAGACCCACGACGGTGGCGCGACCACCGACTGGATGGAGCAGGAGCAGGAGCGTGGCATCACGATCACCTCTGCTGCTGTGACGTGCTTCTGGAACGGCACGCAGATCAACATCATCGACACCCCGGGTCACGTGGACTTCACGGTCGAGGTGGAGCGTTCGCTCCGCGTCCTCGACGGTGCTGTCGCTGTGTTCGACGGCAAGGAGGGCGTCGAGCCCCAGTCCGAGACCGTGTGGCGTCAGGCGGACAAGTACGACGTCCCCCGCATCTGCTTCGTCAACAAGATGGACAAGCTGGGTGCCGACTTCTACTTCACCGTCGACACGATCATCAACCGCCTGAAGGCCAAGCCGCTCGTGCTGCAGCTGCCGATCGGTTCCGAGAGCGAGTTCGTCGGTGTCGTCGACCTGATCAACATGCGCGCTCTGGTGTGGCCCGGCGACTCCAAGGGTGATGTCACCATGGGCGCCAAGTACGAGATCCAGGATGTCCCGGCGGACCTCCTGGAGAAGGCCAACGAGTACCGCACCCTCATCCTCGAGACCGTTGCTGAGACCAGCGACGAGCTCATGGAGAAGTACTTCGGTGGCGAAGAGCTCACCGTCGAGGAGATCAAGGCCGGCATCCGCCAGCTGACGATCGCCGGCGAGCTGTACCCGGTGCTGTGTGGCTCCGCCTTCAAGAATCGTGGTGTGCAGCCGATGCTGGACGCCGTCGTCGACTTCCTCCCGTCCCCGCTGGACGTGCCTGCCGTCGAGGCGCACGACCCGAAGGATGAAGAGGTCGTCATCGAGCGCAGGCCGTCGAAGGATGACCCGTTCGCGGCGCTGGCCTTCAAGATCGCCGTGCACCCCTTCTTCGGTCGTCTCACCTACGTGCGCGTCTACTCGGGTCACCTCGACTCGGGTGCCCAGGTCATCAACTCGACCAAGGGCAAGAAGGAGCGCATCGGCAAGATCTTCCAGATGCACGCCAACAAGGAGATGCCGGTCGACTCGATGACCGCCGGTCACATCTACGCCGTCATCGGCCTCAAGGACACCACCACTGGTGACACCCTGAGCGACCCGCAGTCGCAGGTCGTGCTCGAGTCGATGACCTTCCCGGAGCCGGTGATCGAGGTCGCCATCGAGCCCAAGACCAAGGCCGACCAGGAGAAGCTGGGTACCGCTATCCAGAAGCTCGCTGAAGAGGACCCGACGTTCCGCGTCGAGCAGATCCAGGAGACCGGCCAGACCCTCATTAAGGGAATGGGCGAGCTGCACCTGGACATCCTCGTGGACCGCATGAAGCGCGAGTTCAAGGTCGAGGCCAACGTCGGCAAGCCGCAGGTGGCCTACCGTGAGACGATCCGCAAGATCGTCGAGAAGCACGACTACACGCACAAGAAGCAGACCGGTGGTTCGGGTCAGTTCGCGAAGATCCAGTTCAACATCGAGCCGCTGGAGGTCGAGGGCGACAAGACGTACGAGTTCGTCAACGCCGTCACCGGTGGTCGTATCCCGCGCGAGTACATCGAGCCCACCAACCAGGGCTTCCAGGATGCGATGAACGTCGGTGTCCTCGCCGGATACCCGATGGTGGGCGTCAAGGCCACCCTCACCGACGGTGCTTCGCACGATGTCGACTCGTCTGAGATGGCGTTCAAGATCGCCGGATCGATGGGCTTCAAGGAGGCCGCTCGCCGCGCGAACCCGGTCATCCTCGAGCCGATCATGGCTGTTGAAGTCCGTACTCCGGAGGAGTACATGGGTGACGTCATCGGTGACCTGAACTCGCGTCGTGGCCAGATCCAGTCGATGGAGGACGCCCAGGGCGTCAAGGTCATCCGCGCACAGGTTCCGCTCTCGGAGATGTTCGGCTACATCGGTGACCTGCGCTCGAAGACCTCGGGTCGCGCGGTCTACTCGATGGAGTTCAACTCCTACGCTGAGGTTCCCAAGGCTGTTGCCGAGGAGATCGTCCAGAAGGCAAAGGGCGAGTAATCGCCTGGTCGGGGGTGGCGTGACGCCACCCCCGACGCCTGCTGGTTTATAACTTCACAGACTCGGAGACGCTGTCTCCACTACACTGAAATCAACCCCTGTATCGAGCCGGTCGCAATCCAGTGCCCGGAATCGCTACACGAATGTCCTGAGGAGGACCTAGTGGCTAAGGCCAAGTTCGAGCGGACCAAGCCGCACGTCAACATCGGTACGATCGGTCACGTCGACCACGGCAAGACCACGCTGTCTGCCGCGATCTCGAAGGTGCTCGCTGACAAGTTCCCGTCGGACACGAACGTTCAGCGCGACTTCGCGTCGATCGACTCGGCTCCGGAAGAGCGTCAGCGCGGTATCACGATCAACATCTCGCACATCGAGTACGAGACCCCGAAGCGCCACTACGCGCACGTTGACGCCCCGGGTCACGCTGACTACGTCAAGAACATGATCACCGGTGCTGCTCAGATGGACGGCGCGATCCTCGTGGTCGCCGCCACCGACGGCCCGATGGCTCAGACCCGTGAGCACGTTCTGCTCGCCAAGCAGGTCGGCGTTCCGTACCTGCTCGTCGCGCTGAACAAGTCTGACGCGGTTGACGACGAGGAGATCCTGGAGCTCGTCGAGCTCGAGGTTCGCGAGCTGCTCTCATCGCAGGGCTTCGACGGCGACAACGCTCCGGTTGTTCGCGTCTCCGCTCTGAAGGCCCTGGAGGGCGACGAGAAGTGGACCGAGGCCATCCTCGAGCTCATGCAGGCCGTCGACGACTCCGTGCCGGACCCCGAGCGTGACCGTGACAAGCCGTTCCTCATGCCTGTTGAGGACGTCTTCACCATCACCGGTCGTGGAACGGTCGTCACGGGTCGCGCCGAGCGTGGCACCCTGAAGATCAACTCCGAGGTCGAGATCGTCGGCATCCGCCCGACGCAGAAGACCACGGTCACGGGTATCGAGATGTTCCACAAGCAGCTCGACGAGGCGTGGGCCGGCGAGAACTGTGGTCTGCTGCTGCGTGGCACCAAGCGCGACGATGTCGAGCGTGGCCAGGTTGTCGTGGCGCCGGGTTCCGTTACCCCGCACACCGACTTCGAGGGCACCGCGTACATCCTGTCGAAGGACGAGGGTGGCCGCCACAACCCGTTCTTCACGAACTACCGCCCGCAGTTCTACTTCCGTACCACCGACGTCACCGGCGTCATCTCGCTGCCCGAGGGCACCGAGATGGTCATGCCCGGCGACACCACCGACATGACGGTCGCGCTGATCCAGCCGATCGCCATGGAGGAGGGCCTCGGCTTCGCCATCCGTGAGGGTGGCCGTACGGTCGGTGCCGGTACCGTCACCAAGATCATCAAGTAATTTCGATTACTGAGTTCTGACGAAACCCCCCTGGGAAACCAGGGGGGTTTCGTTTTTCTGTTGCGCCATGATGGCCATCAGCCTCGCGCAACGAGACCCGACGTTGCAATGCGGTCTGGTTTCGCCAGCAAATTTCCGCATCAGCCTGACGCAAGTTCTTCGCTGACGCGTACACCCAAGTTCGCTGTAATTCCGGGACAGTTCCCCGAGGATGTGCAAATATCTGTATCGTGGCGAGCAAGTTCTGAGAGTGGGGAGATCAAGTTTCGTGAGTAGCCTGTACCGTCTGCCCGCGCTCGAGTTCGGATCCGATCTCATGGCCACCTTGTTCGAGATCGAGCGCCTTCGTGCCGACATCGGAACCGGGAACACGCCATCGCAGATCAAGGAGGAGCTGCACTTCCTCTTTGATGTCGTGATGAGCGTGGTTTCGGCGCGTATCGAGGGCAATCACACGACCGTGTATCAGGCGCTTGACGGTGCCATTCCGGAGGAGTCCCCGTCGCAAGCTGAGCAACTCCACGAGATCGCGAACATCGCCGAGGCCACGCGGTTCCTTGACAGTCGCGATCCTCGGGAGCCACTCACGCACGCTTTGCTCCGTGACCTCCACGCGCAGGTCGTGGACGGTTTGTCGCGAGAAGGCGATCCAACACCCGGTGCCTACCGCGAGGTGGACGTCGCCATCGCCGGGTCCGCACATCAGCCGCCGACATGGGTGACTTTGCACGCGGAGATGGCCGAGCTGCTGCGGTTCGCGAACCTGGAGCGGCCGCCTCACGAACAGATGATGCAGATCGCGCTCGCGCACCACAGATTCGTATGGGTGCACCCGTTCCGCAACGGAAACGGTCGTGTCTCGCGTCTCTTCACGTACGCGATGCTTCGCCGTACCATCTTTGCCACGCGTGGTTTCAGTGCGTTGAATCCCGCTGCCGTGTTCGGCAACGACCGCTCGGCGTACATCTCGGCGCTGGAGGCGGCGGATTCCCTGAGCGACGATGGAACGAAGGTCTGGCTCTCGTTCTTCGCGACCGGCATCCGAGACGATCTGGCGCGGCTCGTGCTGCTGCAGGATCACGCCTACGTGGCCGACAAACTGGTGCTGCCGGCATTGGACAGTCTGCTGCGTGACGGACTGATCTCCCTTGCCATGCGTGAGGTACTTGCTGTGGTGTTGCAGCGCGGCACCGTGAAGGCCGGTGATCTTGCGGGCGTGCTTCCGGGTGATGCTTCACAGCGCTCCCGTGCTATTCGTGAGCTGATTGATCGGCGGTTGTTGCGCCGCACTCAGGAAGGCACGCGGTTCTATCAGCTCCTGCTCTCCCGCGGCCCGCTTGCTCCACGACTCATCCGACGTCTCGATGAACTGGGCCACCTGCCGCGTATGTTGGCCGATGACTGATCCATTCCGCCGGCGGTGTTACTTCACCTCGTGAATTAAGGCTGAGCCAGGGCGGCGGAGATCTGATCGCCGAACCAGCCGGTCAGGGTGCGGGCGAAGGCGCGGGAGATGTGATGGGCGTCGGAGAACACGATCGTGCCGCCGACGACGATGTGGCAGCGGTCGTCCTGACACAGCAGCGTTGACGGATCGATGATCGCCGCGCCCGCCTCGAAGGCCGCGGTCTGCGCCCAATCGATGTGAGGGGTGGGTGACCAGGCGCAGGCGTCGTCCCGCCACTCGCGCTCGACGCAACTCGGCGCGCTCTCCATGGTGTCGGGCGCTCCCCACTCGTGTTCGGTGCCGGGGAGATCGGCGATGAAGATCACCGACTTCCCCGCAGCCTGCAGTCGCTCCATCACCTCATGGGCGTTCTCGGTGCTGTCGGGCTGGAGCTCGTAGCGTCCGGCGACGATGACGGTGTCGATGCTGGTGTCGGAGATCACCTGGTCGAGCACGTCCACCGTCCAGCGATCGCACGCTTCCGCCTGCGAGACCGTCGCATCCTGGGCTGCGACGCCGACGGGTGCGAGCGGCGTGCACGATCCGCGGGTTCGCACCAGCACACTCCAGTCGTGAGCGCGGGCGGCGAGTGCCAGTGGCAGCGCGTACTGGTCGGCGTGGGAGTCGCCGATGAAAGCCAGACGTTCGGAGGCATCCTCGGCCGCTACTCCCAGCTCGCAACTCATCTCGGAGCGGTCGGCGATGGTGGCCCAGTCGCAGTCCTCGCCGTCGCCGGCACGCAGCCCGAAGCCGCCGGACTGGGTGAGGGTGGGATTCACGGTGTCGGTAAGCGCATAGGGATCGTCGCACTCGTTGAGCAGCGCGTACGCTCCGAAGCAGCTCGTCGTGTCGCGCTCCAGCTCCGCGATCGTGGCCGCGGCTGCCTCGTCCTCGACGCGCAGGGTCCCCAAAGGTGTCAGCGCCAGCGCGATCACGGCAGCCATTGCGACGGCGGCTCCGGCGTAGGTGGGGACTCGACGTGCCAGCAGTCCCGGTGCCCGCCGCACCGGCCGTTCGATCCACTGCATGGTCGCCCACGCCAGTGCCACGGTGAGCGCACCGGCGACGAGCGCGAGGAGAGGATCGAGCGGCCGGCCGATCGCCGCGGCCGCGAGCACGATGATCGGCCAGTGCCAGTGCCAGTGCCAGAGATAGAGCGAGTAGCTCGCATCCCCGACGAACTGCACGGCCGCAGGGTGGGACAGCCGCTGCGGGGCGAGGGCCTGATCGTCGTCTCCCAGCCACAACAGGAGGGCAGTGGCGACCACAGGGATCAGGGCGATCGCCCCCGGGAACGGCGTATCTTCGGCGAAGAACACGCCACACGCGAGGACGGCACCGAGAGATATCCACGACGAGCGGAGTCGGATGCGGGGGTCGAGCCGGTCGCTGAGGGCGGGCAGGAGCGCAACCAATGCCCCTGCCGCGAACTCCCACGCACGCGTGGTGGTCACGAAGTACGCCGGTGCGGGGGAGAGGGCCGTCTGCACGACCGACGCGGTCAGGGAAGCGACGAAGACCACGCCGATGGCCGCGACGAGCGCCGTGCGGCGGGGGCGTCCGAGGAAGCGCACGCCGAGCAGAACCGCAGCCGTCAGCAGCAGCGGCCACACGATGTAGAACTGCTCCTCCACCGAGAGCGACCAGTAGTGCTGGGCGACCGACGCGGGTGCATCGCTGGAGAGGTAGTCGACGGAGGACGCGGCCAGCACCCAGTTCAGCACGTAGCCGGCCGCCGCGGCGATCTCGATGATGTTCTGGGGCAGGAGCGTCCGGGGGATCAGCAGTAGCGCGCCGATCGTCGACACGACCATGACGACGAGAGCGGCTGGGAGCAGCCGGCGTATCCGCCGGGCCCAGAATTCCCCCAGCCGGATGCGTCCGTGTCGTTCGAGCTCGCGGTCGAGATGTCCCGTGATGAGGTAGCCAGAGATGACGAAGAAGACGTCGACGCCGATGTAGCCACCGGTCAGCGCGCCGGGGAAGAGATGGAAGATCACTACCAGTCCCACGGCGAGCGCCCGGAGACCCTGTATGTCTCGACGTTGCCGCATCCGTTTCACGCTAGCCGGGCCCGCTCCGCTTCGGGAGGGGGTTGCATCTGGTCTCAGGATGGTCCATGAATTCGCTCGGGCGGTGTGGAGGTGGTGCACGTAGCATGGGCATCCCGACCCGAGGAGGCACCGTGTCCGATGCAGTGACCGAGTTGCTCGATCGCGGTACCGTGCGCGATGTGGTGCAGCGACCGCCTCGCAGCCACCTGCGTGCCGCGATCGCGATTGTGCTGCTCCTGGCGTGCCTCGGCGTAGTGCTGCTCGCAACGACGTCACCCACGCCGCTGGATCAGGGCTACGAGAGTTCGATCGACAAGTTCCTCGCCGTGCTGCACCGCAACGGAGTGCCGGACTGGTTCGACTACCGCGAGCTGGAGTTCACCGCCAACGTGGCGATGTTCGTGCCGCTCGGCCTGCTCCTCGGCCTCGCGCTCGGTCGGGTGATGTGGCTCGGGATCCTGCTGCTGCCGGCGCTCTCGGCCGGTATCGAATGGTTCCAGGCGACGTTCCTGTCCGCTCGGATCGCCACGCTGCAGGACGTGGTGGCCAACTCCATCGGTGGCTGGATTGGTCTGCTGTGCGCGGCGATCATCGTGGGAATGGTTCACGCGCGAGACCGCAAGGTGATCAACCGTGCGCTGTGGGATGCGCGGTACGGCCCCCGGCGCTGAGCGGCGCGCACGATTCCCGCGGTGAGGGATGCGTACGGCGCCCGGCGCTGAGGGCGACGCGCAGTGGACCGGTGCGCGGCGCGCGGGTAGCCTACATATGCTGCCAACCCGGGTCGGCGCGCACGGAGGTCGCGCTCGGGCGGCGCGGAAGCAGGGGGAGCGATACGTGTCTGATCACGTCCGAGCGACGGCTGACGCCGCTGGCGCGCCTCCGGCGAGTCGACTCCGTGTCGTCAGCGCCGTGGTGCTGCTGGCGGCCTGGATCGCCGTGATCCTCATCCTCACGCTGCGTCCTGCCCCCGTGACTGAGGGCAACATGGGCGGAATCGATCGTGTGCTCTCGGTGGCGCACGATGCGGGCGTTCCGGATGCGTTCAACTATCACGCGCTCGAGTTCACCGCGAACATCGTGATGTTCGTCCCCTTCGGCTTCCTCCTGGCCCTCGTGCTGCCCTCGCGCTTACGCTGGCTCGTCCTGCTGGCGGTGCCGACGTTCTCCGGTGCGTTGGAGCTCTCGCAGAGTCTGTTCCTCGAGAAGCGGTCCGGGAACATCGGCGACGTGCTCTCGAACACCCTCGGAGGATGGCTGGGTCTCGCGCTCGCGGTGGTCCTGGTGGCGCTGATTCACGCCCGCGACAAGCGCGTCGTGTCGCGGGCGTTCTGGTTCGCGGACCGCGGCTGAGCTTTCGCAGCTGAACTGTCGCAACCCTACCGTCGCGGCCGAACCGTCGCGGCCGAGTCGTCGCGGCCGAATCGTCGCGGCCGAATCGTCGCAGCCGAACCGTTCGGTCAGTGCGCGGTCTTGCCGGGGTCGACCACGGCCTTGAACGTGCGGAACAGGATCTGCAGATCCTGTGCAAAGGACCAGTTCTCCACGTAGTAGAGGTCAAAGCGGATCGAGTCCTCGACTGACAGCTTCGACCGACCGCTCACCTGCCACAGGCCGCTCATCCCGGGCTTGACCAGCAGGCGTCGTTCCACGCCATCCGCGTAGAGGGCGACCTCGGAGGCAACCTGGGGTCGGGGTCCCACGAGGCTCATGTTGCCGCGGAGGACGTTGAACAGCTGCGGCAGCTCGTCGATGGAGTGGCGGCGGATGAACTTGCCCACCTTGGTGATGCGAGGATCATCGGCGACCTTGAAGAAGGGCTTGCCGGCGGTTCCCTGCTGGTCAAGGAGTCCGGGAAGCTGCGCATCGGCACCGGGGACCATCGAGCGGAACTTGAGCACACGGAAGATCTTGCCGTGGCGTCCGACCCGCTCCTGCGCGAAGATGACGGGGCCGGGACCCTCCATCCGGATAACGGCCGCGGTGATCAGCATCGGCACGATCGCGAAGGCGAGCATGAGGCTGCCGGCGACGATGTCGAAGGCCCGCTTCACCACCCGGCGATAGCCCTCAAGCCGAGGGAAATCGACGTGGACAAGCGGGAGGCCGGCGACCGGGCGGGCGTGGATGCGCGGGCCGGCGACGTCGGTGAGTGCGGGTGCCACGACCCAGTTCACGTCGCGGTCGGCCATCGCCCAGCCGAGCCTGCGCATCGCGTTCGGGTCGAGCTCGTCGCTTCCACCCACGATCAGCGTGTCGGCGCCCGTGGCATCGATGGCGGTGACGGTGTCCTTGAGGGCGCCGAGCACGGGCACATCGCCGATCTTCGACGGCGTTCCGTCCGGGGTGATCGCGCCGACGATCACATACCCGCTGATCCTCGCTCGGTGGATCTGACGGGCGATGTGCTGGATCTTCGCCTTCTCGCCGAGCAGCACGGCGCGGAAGACGAAGGTGCCCTTCCACTGACGCTTGCGCAGCCACTGGCGCCACAGCCAGCGGCTCACGAGGAGTGCGAGCAGCCCGGCGGGCAGCACGACGGCGAAGAGCGCGCGCGTGACGTCGATGCGCAGGAAGAATGCGAACGAGATCACCACGGCGAACACGAAGACCGTGGCGCTGATGATGCGGCGGTATTCGACAACACCATCGCCCACGATGTGCCGGTCGCGCGTCTCGAACGCCTCCAGGCACACCACCCAGAGCACGCCGATGATGACGAGCGGAACCGCATAGGACACCTGGGGTCCGCCCGGCCAGGCCAGCGTGCTATTGCGGAGCCAGAACAGGCCGAACCCCGCGAGCAGGACCGTGATGACGAGCACATCGGTGAGGAGAAGCCGCCGGGCGTAGCGCATGGCCCATTTCGTCGCGCGTCGTCGTCCCAGCGGGCGCGCTGCTGTCGCGGCGACGGCGTTCGCGGCTTCGGAGTCCTCGGTCACGACTGCCCCAGCCGGCATGAGCGAAGCTCCCGCAGCGGCATGCGTTGCCGAGTGCGGGTGTTGGTCGCGGCGGACGTCATCGGGGCTCGTCGTCAGTCGCGACCGTAGATGTCGCGGGTGTAGACCTTGTCGGCGACGTCGTCGAGCACCTCGCTGGAGCGGTTGGCCACGATGACGTCGGCGCGCTTCTTGAACTCCTCCAGGTCCGCGACCACCTCGGAGTGGAAGAACTCGGAATCCTCGAGCGTCGGTTCATAGACGATGACCTCCACGCCCTTCGCCTTGATCCGCTTCATGATGCCCTGGATCGACGAGGTGCGGAAGTTGTCGGATCCGGCCTTCATCACGAGTCGGTAGACGCCGACGGTGCGCGGTCCGCGAGATAGAATGTCGTCCGACACGAAGTCCTTGCGCGTGCGGTTGGCGTCGACGATGGCCGTGATGAGGTTCTGCGGCACTTCGGAGTAGTTCGCCAGCAGCTGCTTCGTGTCTTTGGGGAGGCAGTAGCCGCCGTAGCCGAAGGACGGGTTGTTGTAGTGCGATCCGATGCGGGGGTCGAGTCCGACGCCCTCGATGATCTCGGGGCTGGAGAGGCCGTGCACGGCGGCGTAGGTGTCCAGCTCGTTGAAGTACGCCACACGCAGTGCGAGGTACGTGTTGGCGAAGAGCTTGATGGCTTCCGCCTCCGTGGCACCGGTGAGGAGCACCGGCACGTTGTCGTCGATCGCACCCTCGACCAGCAGGTCTGCGAAGCGACGACCGACCGGTCCGCGGTCTCCGACCACGATGCGCGACGGGTGCAGGTTGTCGTAGAGCGCGCGGCCCTCCCGCAGGAATTCCGGGGAGAAGATGATCGTGGCGCCGGGGTGCTCGGTCGTCATGCGCTCGGTGAAGCCGACGGGAATCGTCGACTTGATGATGATCGCGGCGTCGGGGTTGATGGAGAGCACCAGGTCGATCACCGACTCGACCGATGACGTGTCGAAGAACTTGGTGTCCTCGTCGTAGTTGGTAGGCGTCGCCACGATGACGAACTCTGCGTCGTGATAGGCAACCGTGGCATCGAGCGTGGCGGCGAGGTTGAGCTCGCGGGTGGCGAGGTATTCGGTGAGCTCGGCATCGACGATGGGGGAGATCCGCTGGTTCAGCAGATCCACCTTGTGCTCGTTGACGTCGACGGCGATGACCTCATGGTGCTGTGCGAGGACGACGGCGTTTGAGAGTCCGACGTAACCCGTGCCGGCGATCGCAATCTTCATAGCTTCCAGAATAGACGCGCCCGGGTACAGTTCCTGCTTCTGGACGGCCGATATCTCTCGCGCTTCGGTGTGTGACGGTGTCGAGCGCCGTAGGGCGGGGTGGCGTCGAGGATGTGCGTCGAGGATGTGCGTCGAGGATGTGCGTTGAGAATGTGCGTCGAGACGGGAAGGTGACGAGAACCACGCTTCGAGGCAGGACGGTGTCGAGCCGCGTCTGGCGGCGACAATGAGGCGATGCTGATCACGTTGAGACCGCGAACCTGTGCTCTCACCAGGGAGGTACGCCGTCACCGCCATCGTCGCTGTCCCCGGCCTGGGTGGTGTTGACGTCACGGGTGGGGGTGAAGCTGACGGTGTGGGGCGGCGGTGGGTTTTGGGTGTGTTTGTACCCGGCCGGGGTGTGGAAGATGACGGTGCCGTCATTGTCGGGGTGGGGAGTGAGCTTCCAGTCGGCGCTGGTCTTCAACGTGTGATGCCGGCGACAGAGCGGGGCGAGGTTACTGATGTCAGTCTTTCCTCCGTTGGCCCAGTCGTGGTTGTGGTCGATGTCGGTGTAGCGGATCGGGACGCGGCATCCGGGGTGTCGGCAGTGTTGGTCTCGGTGGGTGAGGAAGCGTTTCATCTCCGCGGTGGGGCGGTATCGGTCGGTGGCGAGGATGGCGCCGGTGATGGGGTGGGTGAGGATTCGGTCTAGTCCGGGCTGACCGCCGGCCAGGACGCGGGCGGTGTCTGCGTCGATGGGGGTGATGCCGTCCAGTTCGGTGCCGGTGTCGTCTTGTCCGAGGAGGGTGAGGACGGGGATGGTGACGGCGATGGTGGCGTGGATGGATCCGATGGCGGTGTCGACGCTGGTGGGGGTGGTGGTGAGGAGTAGGTCGGCGAGGAGGTCGGCACGGATCTGATCCACCGTCCGGACATCGCGAAATTCTGAAGCGTCAGCGTCAACGTCAGCGTCAGCGTCAACGTCAATGCCAACGTCAGATTCAGAATCAGCGCTGGCGCCCGTGTCCACGCCGGATTCGAGGCTGGCGCCCGCGTCCGTGGAGATCAAGACATCTCCGCCGGGGCACATACGGGCACCAGGGCCAAAGCCTGCACCCGCACCCGTGCCGGTGTGCCTGGCCGTCTTGTTGCTGGCGCGGAGGGCGTGGGCCATCCGATCCAACCGGTCCTTCACCCCATGCGCGAGCACGGAGGGGAGCAGGGCGTGCAGGGTGGCCATGCCGTCCAGGTCGTCGGTGACCCAGACGGTGCGGGCGCGGCTGGCCTCGCGATGGCGTTCCGTGATGCTCATATCGCGTACCTCTTCCGCGATACCGCCCAGCATGCGCCGCAACCGGTTCGGGGACTCCACCCGTGCCAACGGCAGCGCTCGCGCCACGAACTCCTCCCGAGCCGGGCCCGCCTCTACCGGCAGCCCATGCTCCAGAATCACCTGGACATGTGATGACGTGATCTCTCCGTGAGACAGCGCTTCGTGCACGGCGGGGAAGCTGTCGACAAGCTGAAGCGCGTCGGACATCTGCCGTTGAATCGTTCGGTCGCTGACGCGCACCGCGGCACCCACCTCCGCCGCGAGCGAGCGCAACATGAGGTCTGCATCCGACGAGCGCCCGGATGCACCTGACAGTGTCACGAGATCGGCGAACAGCACCGCCTCCAGTGCGTCCGTCGCCGCGCGCGATCGGGACAGCGCTACCAGAGCATCGACATAGGCCCGCACGACCGCGACATCCACATCTCCGTATGCGCCGTCGCGGGCAATATGGGAAGGTGCCTCTCGGGTCTCAGCTACGAATGTCATGACTCAAGGATGCCGCATGAATAGAACAAAAATACGAATCTGCCGTGATTGTGGATAACTCAGCGGGACGTTCATCGCCTCGCTGTTCCGGCCGCCACCCGCGCTCGTCTTCTCGCCCACGCCGGCGGAGCCGGGGCGACAGCAGCACAACTCCGGCGGCGGCGAGCGACAATGACGAACGTCTGCACGCGGGTGCTGCCTGGGGCGCGGTGAACGGATGCACCGCCCTCATACTGAGGCAGCGGGAACCGCACCGCCTAGAATCGGTGTGGTGACCCCGGTTCCTGCTGTCTCCATCGTGATGCCGGTATTCGACGACGAGCTGACGCTCGCAGCGTCGATCGAGAGTGCGCTGGCGCAGACCCTTCCCGACATCGAGATCATCTGCGTCGATGACGCGTCGACCGACGGAACCGCCGCCGTCGTCGAGCGGTTCGCCGCGCGCGATCCGCGCGTGCGTCTGATCCGACAGGAACGAAACCTCTCGGCCTTCCAAGCACGTCGCGTCGGGATCCTTGCCGCCGCGGCCCAGTACGTGCTGTTCCTGGATGGCGATGACGAGCTGGTACCGAATGCTGCGCAGCGGGCGGTGGAGGTCGCGCGCGAGAGCGACGCGGACTTGGTCGGCTTCGGGGTGACGATCATCGACAAGAACGGCCACACGGGTGGGTCGTATGAGCGCCGCCTCCAGCCACGACATGAGCGACTCGACGGGTCGGTTGCCGTCCTCGAGGGACTCTTCCCGATGGGGAAGCCTGCACAGGGGCAGCTCTGGCGCTTTCTCTTCCGCACGAGCGTGCTGCGCGACGCGTATGCGGAGCTCCCCGACGACCTCGTGCTGCCCCGCGTCAACGATCTGCCGCTGATGTTCCTGGTCGCGGCACTCGTGACTCGCTATGTGTCGATAGAGGAGAAGCTGTACCGCTATCACTTCGGTCGCGGAGGCAGCGGCCAGGTGGTGGACAGCATCGAGCGTGCCGAGTTCTACGTCTCGGCGATCCGCTCGATCGACAGCATCCGCTCCGCCGTTGAGACGCTCGCCGCGAACCACACGGATCCGCAGGCGCTGTCCGATGCGTACGAGTCGGCGCGACTGTCGATCGTCGGTTATGTGACGTCGCAGCTCATCGATCGCAGCGACAGCACGGTGCTGGACGCTGCGCTGGCTCACCTGCATGAGGTGGCGTCCGCGCACGACATCATCCAGGGCGCGGCGCGCTTCTACCCGCGCGTTCTCACCGTGCTGAAGTTCCACACTCCCTGGCAGCCGATCGGCGATCGTCCCGTGCGCAGTGTGCTGCTGGCGACGTCCACCTTGCGCACCGGCGGTGTGTCGGCGGTTCTCGCCTCGCAGGCCCACTACCTGCGCGAAGCCGGATATCGCGTGACGGTGGTGGCTCGCAGCAAGGGTAGCGACCCGCAGGCTGTTCCGCCGGGAGTCGAGTTCGTCGAGCTCCAGTCCCGTGAACTCGTGGACCGCATGCAGGAGTGGGCGGAAATCTGTCGCGAGCACGAGATCGACGTGGTGATCGATCACCAGGTGCTCTATACAAGGTACTGGCCCGAGTTCGCGCTGATGGCGCGGTCGGAGGGGGCGGCGACCGTGGGGTGGCTGCACAACTTCGTGGGCCGCCCGATCTACGACGGCAACGATCGACTCTCACTGATCGAGCAGTGCAGCAATACGCTCGCGCAGCTCATCACGCTCTCTCCGCTGGATGTGGCGTACTTCAAGCTGCGGGGCGTAGAGCACGCCGCTTTCGTGCCGAACCCGCCATCGCCGATGCTGCAGGCCTCGGTCGCGCAACACGTGACGAAGGTTCCGCCGGCCGGGCACATCGAGCTGGTGTGGTGGGGTCGGTTGGAGCAGCGCACCAAGCAGGTGACCGAACTCATCGAGATCGGCGTGCAGCTGCGCAAGCTGTCAGTGGACTTCCGACTCACGGTCATCGGACCCGACTGGGACACCCTCACCGCGAAGAAGTTCAACGCGGAGGCACGCCGGCGTCGTGTCGGCGATCAGGTGGTGGCGATCGGCCCGCGCCACGGTGACGAGTTGATCGCCGCGATCGACGCAGCCGACGCATTCGTCTCCACGAGCATCATCGAGGGCTACCAGCTCACCATCGCCGAGGCGCAGGCGCGTGGCCTGCCGGTGTTCATGTACGAGCTGCCCTGGCTGACGCTGGTGCAGGACAACGACGGCGTGGTGGCGGTGGCGCAGGGCGATGCGGGTGGACTGGCACGACAGATCAGCGAGGTCCTCGGCGATCCCGCTCGCTATCGGGAGCTGTCTGACGCATCAGTGAACGCTGCAGCGCGCGCTCTCGACTACGACTTCGCTGCGCTCTACACCGGCGTGGTGGAGGGGACGCTGCCCGCCGAGTTCTCTCCCGCTCCGACGATCGAGGATGCCCAGCATCTCCTCGGGTTCATGGTGTTCTTCGCCGAGCGCGCTCCGCGTCGCGGCCGGGAGGAGACGACGCGGGGGGCGGTGGATCAGTCCTCACTCGGTGTGCGCATGTGGCAATCGGCGGCGCCTCTCGGACGGGCGACGCTCGCGCGAGTTCCCGGCCTTCGGCCCCTCGCGCATCGCGCGAAGGGCTGGCTGCGGGCGCGCTGACTCGCCACCACGCCGCCGTCGACGCGTGCGAAAACGTCCATTCGTTGAAATCGGTCGTTCTCACGCTTTCAGTAGACACTCAGGAAACGCTATGGTCCTCGTAGCGGCGCGTCCCGAGTCGCTGTTCCTCGACCCTGCGGCATGTCCGCGGAATGGCTGAGCAATGCGACCCGAGAGCGCCCGGTCCCGTTCGAAATCTCTTCGCCTGGCAGCAGTCGCCGCCGTTGCGGCGATGGCGAGCTCACTGTTCATCTCCACCCCGGCGAACGCCGCACCAAGCTTGCCGCAGCTGAATGCCGTCGCGCCGGTAGACGTGCCAGCCGCGCCGATGGTGGTGGACGTCGCCGGCGACGGGCTGTCGGTGATGGCATCATGGCTGCCCGCGGATCCTGCGGCAGCGGTCACGTCCTACGATGTGACCGCATCACCAGCCTCGGACGGCATTCCCGACATCTGTCCGTCACCGGCTCCCGTGGTGCTATCGGTGGACGGGAGCGCGACGGCCGCCTTCATCACCGGGCTGTGCCCGCAGGTGGCCTACACCGTGACGATGACGGCGACCAACGAAGTGGGAACGTCCGACCTCTCCAACGTCTCTGACGCTGTCGTGCCGCTGCCTGCCCAGGCGCCGCGGGAGCCGGTGTTCACCGGGAGCATCGGTCGCGACGGGGAAGTGACCGTGTCGTGGGCCGCACCCGCTTTCGATGGCGGCTCGCCCGTCACCGGCTACACGGTGGTCGCTCGCGCTGCCGATGGAACGGAGGCGGCGATGGCGGCGCCGGGTCCGACCGAGACGAACGCCGTTCTGAGCGGTCTGCAGAGCGGCACCGAGTACAGCATCGAGCTTGCCGCGGTGAACGCGGCTGGGGCCTCACCTGCCGCGGTGACAGCGGCTACGCCGTCCGCCGACTACGTCCCTGGTGCACCGCGTGGGCTTACTGTGCTGCCTGACGCTGCCGGCGCGATTGACGTGTCGTGGAACGAGCCGGCCGATGATGGGGGAAGCTCGATCACTGGCTACACCGTCAGTTGGCAACGCGCAGAGACAGATGCCGACGGTGCCTGGGTCGCCGTCGACGGGGCAATCCTGCACTCGATGAACGTGGGCTCCGCCGCGGGCACCGCGCAGGCGACGGACTTCGAAGACGCGGCGGCGTCGTACCTGTTCACCGTCGTCGCGACGAATGCGGTGGGTGCTGGTGAGGGAGCGGTGAGCAGTTCCGGCGCGAGCCCGACCGTTGACATCAAGGCCGATGTGGTCGTCATGGATGAGGCCACGATGGCAGCGGTCGTCGCTGCGAGCGACGAAGGTCTCGCCTGGTCCGACCCGGCGCCAGCGGCAGTGACAGCTCTGAGCGTGGGCAACGTGATCGTGGGGGCTGCGAGCGACGTGTTCCCGGGTGGCGTGCTGCGACACATCGATGCGATCGCGCACCAAGACAACCGAGTCATTCTCACGACCACCGAAGCCGCGCTCGACGACGTGTTCGGGTCGATGTCGCTGTCGGCTGATCTGGACACCGCAGACTCGAACGGAGGTGCTGCCGGAGGCCAAGCGCTTCGCGGATCGGTGACTGAAATGGTGCCGGGGACAGACGGTGTGCAGGAGATGCGTGTCGAGGAGTCACGACTGGGTGTCGGCGTTACAGCCTCGCTGCGACACGCGATCGGCATTGAGAAGAAGGTGGGACCCGCGTACTTCAAGGGTCAGATCGCTGTGGGAGCCAGCATCTCCGTGGAGCTCGGAGTCTCCCCGGGTGCCGTGTCTGTCGAAGCGTCGGCGGCCGTCCAGGCTGATATCACGGGTGAGGTTGGACTGAAAGGTTCCGCCGAGTGGGAGATCGGTGAGATCAAGGGGGTGACGTCGACCTTCTTCATCGGCGTCGTCCCCGTGGTGGTGCAACCCAAGCTCCCGGTGTTCCTCACGATGAGCGGTCAGATCGTCGCGCGAATGAGCGCGTCGGCGAAGCTCGGAGGATCGATCACTTGGAGCTCGGACCGTGCGGGAGAGCTCCGTGGTAAGAACCTCTCCACGCCGCCGAAGGCCACGATGACGCCGATCGGAGGTGTCTCGCTCAGCGGAAAGGGCAGCATCGGCCTGAAAGCCTCGCCCGTCGCGGCCCTCTACACGCTGACGGGACCGTCGCTCATCGTCGAAGCACGCGTCGCGGGCGAGCTCAACCTCACCCCTCAACCCGGAGAGAAGTACTTCGAGGTGGCACTCGAGGTGGAGGTCAGCGCTGGCCTGGTGTTCAAGGCGTTCGGTCAGTACATCGAGCTGTCGAGCACCATTTTCGAGACCAGCTGGTCGGTCTTCTTCATCGACAGTCCGCCGACGGCGACCTACGCTCTGACCGCACCTCAACCGGAGGTCGGTGTCGGCGGATCAATCCCGTTCACCGCGAAACGTTCAGATGGGGTCGATACGACGAAGACCTGGACGGTGCAGAACGGTGTTGCGGGCGACAGTGTCAGCTCCACGGGTGTGTTCACTCCGGCAGCGCCAGCGGGACGCACCGTGACCATCGTCGCAGGCGACGCCACGGGCGCCTCTGGCTCGATGAGCATCCGCGTGGGGACCTTGTTCACCGCACCGCGCAACCTGCGGGTGAGCTCTGACATGAGCGCGCTCGCCTTGAACATCTCCTGGCAGGAGCCGAAGGTCACCGGAGACGCACCGCTCTATCAGTACGTGGTGCAGACCTCGCCCTCGACGGGCACGCACGTGCTCGACGCGGGGACCACCTCTCTGTCGATCACAGAGTTCGCGCCGGAGCGCCCTCTCACGCCGGGCGCGTATTCGGTCACGGTGTACGCCGCGAACCGGATCGGGAAGGTGTCTCCGTCGGCCACGACGAAGGTCGACCTGCGTCCGCTGTGCACGGTCTCCTTCACCGGTGAATATGGCGGTTCCTGGGGTGATGCCGCCAACTGGGACAAGGGGCGTCTCCCGGGCAGTGGCGACTGGGTCTGCAGTTCGTCAGCAGTGACCCTGCCCGCCGGGGTGACGGCGAAGGTCTCCGGTCTGAGCATGAGCAGCTTGACTCTGGACGGCCGACTCGACGTGTCGACCTACTTCGCGATGTCGGGGGAGATGGTGGGGAGCGGAAGGTTCGAGGCCGGGACGACCGTCACGTGGGAACTGTCGGGCAACGTCGCCATCGATGTCGTGAACCGAGGCACGCTTTCAGCGCCCGGCTGGCTCACGCTGTCCGATGCGACCCTGACGAACTACGGCACGATGAATGTGGCGGGGGATGCGCGCATCACGGGAACCAGCGAGCCGGACGTGCCCACAGTGATCAACAAGTCTGGCGCGCGTCTGCGGGTCGCCTCGGATGAGAATGGAACGCCGTCCATCTCCTCAACGGTGCTGAACGAAGGACGCCTCGAATCCGTTTCCGGCCGGTTCAGCACCGTGATGAACAACGGAGTACTGGTCGCCCAGGCCGACGCCGAGGAGACTGAGGGATCTGCCATCGAGCAGCTCGATGCGGGGAGCGGGTCCCTGTCGGGTCCGGGCACGCTCATCATCGACAGACTGACTGTCCCTGCCGCGGGGAAGACTCTGCCTGCCCGCGGGGGCGCACTGTATGAGCTGCGCGAGGTGACGGGAGGAACGCTCACCCTGGCAACCGGAACCAATACGCACTGGCAGTGGTGGACCTGGTACGACAACACCTTGGCGGCGGACATCGTGAATCGTGGATCGATGACGGTCTCGGACTCCTGGCGCTTTGAGGCGTCGACAATCACGAACTTCGGAACGCTGACCCTGGAGGGTCACGGCTTCGTCGGCGGCACCGAATCCTCCGCGCTCATCAACGAGGCCGGAGGCCGTTTGGTCGTGCTGGAGTCCGCAGAGCACGGCCGTTCGAGCGTGTCCATCCCCGTCATTAACCGAGGAACCGTGGAATCCACATCTGGATGGTTCGACGACTTCACGAATGAAGGGACGCTGGTCGTTCACCCGGGAAGCACGAACACCGAGATCGTGACTCTCAGACTTGCATCGGGGGACATCTCAGGCTCCGGCGATCTCTACGTTTTCGATCTTGTCGTTCCCGCTGCGGGACGATCGCTTCCCGCCCGAGGCGGAGCCCGCTCGACCTTGAGCGGTGTCAGCGGTGGTGAGCTCACCCTTCCCTCGGGTTCCCTGACGTCTTGGGTGGAAGGCAGGCTGTCGACAGACATCGTCAACCATGGCCGCATGGAGGTATCGGGACGCGTCGACATCACCACTCCCTCCGATGAGCCCCAGCGAATCCGAAACGAAGCTAGCGGGAGGCTCGTGGTGTCCGCGACCACGGATGGTGGCGTTCCGTACATCAACGTTCCCGTCCTCAACCGCGGGACAGTGGAAGCAGCTTCAGCGCATTTCACGGCTGCCTTCACGAACACGGGAACCGTGATCGTGAATCCTGCGGCCGTCGACTATTCGGACACGTCTTTCGACAGGCTGGACGCATCTTCCGGGACCATCTCGGGCTCAGGGATGCTGGAGATCTGGCGATTGATCGTTCCTGCATCCGGCGCGACTCTGCCTGCACGGGGCGGTGCCCCCTACGGAGTGGGACAGACGGAGGGCGGCACCCTCACGCTTGCTTCGGGCGCTGTCACACGGTGGTGGGGCAGCTCGATCGCGGGAGATGTTGTCAATCGCGGCACGATGACGGTGGAGTACGACACGAATCTGGCCAATGCGGTGGTCACGAACTTCGGCGTCATGACTGTGCAACCAGGTGCGTGGATTCGCGGTGACGACGGGAGTCGGCGCAAAATCGTCAACGAGACCGGCGCGCTGCTGAACATGGCTGCGCTCAGTTTGGGAGACCGTCCCTTCCTTGCGGTCCCGGTGATCAATCGCGGCACGATCGACGCCGCATCCGCGACGTTCTACGAGACCGTGACGAACAACGGCGTGATCCAGGTGCAGCCGGCCGTGGCTGATGCGGGTGAGACCAACTTTGCTGTGCTCGAGCTCGGTTCGGGGAGCATCGCCGGGCCAGGAGCCATGGCGATCACTCGAACTGTGGTGCCGGCGGCGGGAAAGACGCTGGCTGCGCGGAGCGGTGCCGAATACGTGTTGGGGACCGTCCAGGGTGGAACCTTGACGCTCCCGGCCGGCTCGGTGTCGACCTGGTACTCCACGTCATTGTCGGCAGATCTCATCAATCGCGGCAACATGGCGGTGCACTGGTATCTCCACCTCCACGATGCGGTGCTGACCAACTACGGGACGTTGTCAGCGGCCGGGGAGTTCTCCGCGACTGCATCTGGCGAACGCTCGGTCCTCATCAATGAGGGAGCTGGCCGAGTGTCGGCCACGCGAAACCCCGATGGCTACGTGCCCTCCTTTGATATCCCCATCATCAATCGGGGCACGGTCGAATCGGCATCGGCCGCTTTCCACCGTGCATTCGCCAACAACGGGACGCTGGTGCTCAAGCCCGATGTCGCATCCGAAGGTTCGTCCTTCGCAGATCTGTCCCTGCTGAGTTCGTCGACGCTGCGTATGACCGTACGCGGAAGCGCTCCGAAGCTGACTCCTGCGGGGACGATCATGGCCGGGTCGGTCGTGGCTGCGGGCGGAACCCTTGATCTGGTCGGAGCCTCTGGGGTGTCCGCTCCCACCGGGGCAACCGCTCGGATGCTCGAATCGGTGACAGGTTCCTTCGCACGAGTCACCTCCGCCATTCCGGGATCGTGGCGTCAGCTCGTTGAGGGTGGCAGCATCCTCGTGAGCAACGGGGACCCGCGGGTGGCCTCCGTTCAGGCACCATCGACCGGATCCCAGGCACCGCGGGTCGGGGTTCGGCTCACCGCCGGAGCCGGTACGTGGACCGCGTCCGACGCGGCGCTGACGTTCCAGTGGCTGCGCAACGGTGCCGCCATCACGGGGGCGACGGCTAAGACCTACACGCCGGTGGCAGCGGACCTCGCTGCGGCGTTGTCCGTGCGCGTGACCGCCAGCAGGGCGGGGTGGCTTGCGGGAATCGCGGTGTCTGCCGCGGCAACCGTCGGGGCCGGGACGATCCCGGCGGCACCGGTACCGACCATCTCCGGAACGCCCGCGGTGGGGAAGACCCTCACCGCGGTGTCCGGCTCGTGGACCTCCGGCACCAAGCTGACGTATCAGTGGAAGCGCAACGGCATCAATGTGTCCGGGGCCACGGCCGCCACCTACAGACTCGCGGCCGCCGACAAGGGAGCCAAGCTCACGGTGACGGTGACCGGGGCGCTCGCGGGATACACCAGCGCGTCACGTCTGTCCGCCTCGACCGCTGCGGTGGCTGCGGGTACCCTCACCATCGGGACACCGACGATCTCCGGAAAGGTCGCCGTCGGTCAGCGACTGTCGGCAGCACCGGGTACGTGGACCGCGGGTGCGTCGTTCACCTATCAGTGGCTTCGCGATGGCATTGCGATCACGGGAGCCACGGGCTCCGCCTACAACGTCGCTGTTGCCGACCTGGGGAAGAAGATCTCTGTGAAGGTGACCGGATCGCTGTCGGGGTACACGACCGCCTCGAAGACGTCGGCTGTGACTGTCGCGGTAGTGAGAGGGACGTTGACGGCACCTGTGCCGACGATTGTCGGCACGGCGAAGGTCGGTGTGAAGCTCACCGCCACGGCGGGTTCGTGGACGTCGGGGACGAAGCTGACGTATCAGTGGTTGCGTGATGGGGTGGCGATCTCAGGTGCGACGGCGTCGACGTACACCGCAGTGGCGGCAGATGCCGGAAAGAAGATCTCGGTGAAGGTGACCGGCTCGCTGGCCGGGTACACGACGGTCTCGAAGACGTCAGCGGCGACGGCCTCGGTGGCACTGGGAACGTTGACCGCGCCCGCGCCGACGATCACGGGGACGGTAAAGGTGGGAAGCCTGCTCAGCCTGCGGGCCGGGACCTGGACGCCGTCGCCGGTGACACTGAAGTACCAGTGGTACCGCGATGGCACCGCGATCACGGGCGCGACGGCAACGACCTACAAACTCACGACCGCGGACGCCGGGAGGAAGCTCACGGTTCGCGTCACCGGGACGAAGTCCGGGTACGGCACCGTCGTGAAGACGAGTGCCGCCACGGGGAGTGTGATCCGCTAACGTCGCCAATGTCGCACGCCAGGCGAAACCTGATCCCGCAACAGGTGACGGCGAACGTCACGAACTCGCTTGACCTGTTAGAGAGGTCCACCTCCGGTGAGCGGCCCGATGGTCCTCCTCAGCGCATGCTGTTCGGAATGCTCACGACGAGAGGCTTCAGCGCAGGATTCTTCGGCATGTAAGGCCACAGGGTGGCCATGATCGGGATATTCATTGAGGACGACGTTAGGCGTGTTCCAACAAAGAAGGGCCTCATGAAGATCGGGTTGTTTGCCGCTCGGGATCACGTTTGCTCCTCCGGCATTGTAGGGAGCGCGTTACCCGCGGCGCTCTCTCTACTCCGGCCATGGAGGGTGCCCAGCGCGACCTCAGGCTTCGCCGTAACGTTGGCGCTGCTTCCCGGATCTCGGCCCGTTGGCGCTTCGCGCGCAGTAGTGACCACAGGCGCGCTGGCGTCGAGTGCTCCGCTACTGTGGCAGGTGTGACCACACGTGTAATCCAGCAGACCGTGAACGACGCGTTGCGGGCCCTTTTCAGTCGAAACGACGCCCACGTCCAGTGGGACAAGCAGTTCGATCGCTGGGGAGGGAAGATCTCGTACAGCGACAACGTCCGGATCGAACCGCACACATTGCAGTCGCGCACGTCTGGAAATCTCTGTGCGATCGGAGCGTTCTCGTACATCCAGTCACCGCTGCCAACTGATACGTCCATTGGCCGTTACAGCAGCATTGCGTGGGCCGTGACCACCATGGCTGAAGGCCATCCCGTCGAGCACTTCAGTACGTCGCCGGTGTTCTACAAGCCTGCCCGGTACCCATTTGCTGCGGATCCCTCTGACCTCGAGCAGTCAGGGTTTGTCAAGCAGGGCTGGAACTTTGCTGATCGACGCAAACCGATTGTGATTGGTAACGATGTCTGGATTGGCAAAGACGTTGTTCTGCGTGATGGCATTGTGATCGGTGACGGTGCGGTGATCGCGCAGGGTGCACTCGTCACAAAGGACGTGCCTCCGTACGCAGTTGTTGGTGGTGTTCCAGCGAAGGTGATCAAGTATCGCTTCCCCGAACAAACGGTGGAGCGACTCCTTCGGTCGCGGTGGTGGGAGTATGCCTACACAGACTTTGACGGCATCGAGACAAACGATGAGCCAGAGCGCTTCCTCGACAAGCTCGACGAACTTGTCCGGACCGGAAGAATCCAGAAGTACGTTCCGCGCGCGATCGAGTTTCAGGACATTCAGGCGACCTTTGAAGAGCGGGCGCCACTTCTGAACTGGAACACGATTGACGCCGCCTCCACAGGCGTACCAGCCGCAGCGGCTGGGGACCGTGCGATTCCACAAGGAACGACTACTGGGAAACTGCAGAGCCGGGCGTTCACCGACGCGGTTGCTTACCCGACGACTCGGGTAGATGAGCAGCCTGGCAAGCTCCTCATGGGCGTGTTCGATAACGAAGGCAAGTACATCCCCGGGTCTGCGATCGATCGCACTCGCGGGGAGACCGGCGCTCCTGTAAACCCCGCGTTGTATGGTCCGCCCGTGGAGGCTGACTATCCTGAGGCAATCTTCGCCGGGGTTCTCTACAACCACTTCGGCCACTTCATCGTGGAGTCGCTGGCGCGCGCGTGGTACTTCGCAGCACACCCTGACGCGCCCATTGTGTGGGTTGGCGGCTGGGATTCGAAGGCACCGAACGATGCTCCGGCCAGCCAGTCGAAGTTGCTTCGGTGGCAGGAAGAGATGCTGGACGCGCTTGGAATCCACAATCCGCGCATCGTCATTAAGTACCCCACCCGGGTCCGTACGTTGCACCTCCCCGATGTGGGGTTCCGCTACTCCGACGTGATCGTTCAGCAGCACGCGGACTATCTGGCGCGCTATCACGGGCCCGCGCAGAACGACGGCGAGCACTTGTGGCTCTCACGGAGCCGAATCGGCACGGATGTGCGCGACCTCAGCGCGGTAGCGCTTGAGCGCCGTCTCGCATCCGCCGGATGGAAAGTTGCGTTCCCTGAACAACTCAGCATTCGAGAGCAGCTTGACGCACTCGCCCAGGCCGAGGTCATCGCAGGTGAGGAGGGTTCCGCCTTCCATTTGCTTTTGCTGCTCGACGACGTCTCTAACAAGCAGTTCCAGATGTTCCGCCGTCATGGCCCGGAGCACGAGAACATGCACACGATTGGTAATGCGCGGAGCGTCAACCAGACATTCCACACGCTTGAGAAGGAGAAGGTGCTAGCGTTCAAAGGCCGTGAAGTCTCCAAAATCAATCCGAATGCAGGTGAAGCACTGGATGTGCTTCATGTCCCCGTGATGCCCCTGCCCGTTCGAACCGCGCTGACCGAGGCGCAGGTCGCGGTCGTTACCGCCGTGCAGCAGGTTCATGCCGAGCGAGTGCTTACTGTGGGCCAACCAGACCCCATCGAGTTGCGTTCACTTTCTGGCGCTATGCGTGTCGCGGTGAGCTCAGCGCATGAAGGCGATCCGCGGGCGTACGCTGCCGAAGGGATCAGCGTGTTTGATCTGGAACTGGAGGCGTATGCGTCTCACTTTGCACCCGAGAAGGAGCGGTTCGACGCAATCATCCTGTACGCCGACGACTGGCGTGAGCTGAAGAGCGCTTTCGACGAGACCGTTCCGTTGGCGCAGGCAAGCGCCATGTGGGTCCTGGTGAGCGATGCGGTGGCGGCTCAGCGAGCAGCGGTTGCTATTGCGATGTCATCATCCCGCTACCTCGTCGGCGAGACGAAGAACGCGGGCGTCATTACGATCCGCACGCGCGGAGATCTTTCGGAGTCCGGTGACGGAGCAGATGCCTTGAGCGACGCAGCTGTTGTTCAGGCCTTCTCCGCTCTCCGGAGAGAACTGAACTAACCGGAACGGCGGAGACGGCCTGGGTGATATTTTGCTGAAGCAAACAGCGCCCAGGCCGTCTGTGCCCGTCGGATCCTGCCGGAGGGTGCCTCCACCCAGAAGGCACCGTCTTGGCGATACAAAGGTTCAGTTGGTTCCCGCATCGGCAGACGGCGAACTGGTGTCAGTCGGCTCCGGTGTGGGCGGTGTAGTGGGCGTGGGTGTGGGGGTGGGAGTCGTTCCGGGGTCGGTGCCCGGATCAGTTCCTGGGTCGGTGCCCGGATCAGTTCCGGGGTCGGTGCCCGGATCAGTTCCGGGGTCGGTTCCTGGATCAGTTCCTGGGTCGGTGCCAGTTCCTGGGTCCGGTTGTTGAACAGGCTCAGTGGGCTGATCGTCGGGAACCGTTGGCTGTTCCTCCGGCACAGTTTCCTCTTCTTGAGGTGCCAGCTCGCGAGCGATCGTGATCGCAGAACTCACCTGCTGACCCGTGGCGTTTTCCGCGACGAGCGTGTAGACCTGGGACTCAGCAGCGCACGTGAAGGGCACCGCTTGTGTCGGCGATGAGGGCGGCAGATCAGCCAAAATCGGAGTTCCGGTGGGGTTTCCATCTGACGGTGGACCGACGAGCGTGATGCGCGACGCTCCGCTCACGTCCCAGCCCAGCTGGGCCTCCGCGGCGCTGTCCACGCTCTCGCAGTAGACGGTGGTCGTGGCCGTTGTGAAGTTGGCAATCACGGGCAGCACGGGCGTCGGAGCCGGGGTGGGAGTAGGCGTCGAATACGGCGAACCAGAGACGACAGCGCGGAGCTCTGTGAGTTCCGTTCGATCGGCCTGATTCGCGACAAGCGCTACGGCGGCTCCAGCACCTACCGCGACAACGGCGGTGGCACCCGTGATTGCCAGCGTCATGACCGTGCGACGCTTCTTCTGCCGAGTGTTCGCAAGGTAACGTTCGCGACGTGCCTTGTCGCGCGCGCTTTCTCTCCCGGGCGGAACAGGGACTGGCTTCGTGGAAGTGGAGACACCGGCAGCGGGCGCAACGGTGGTTGCCGGAGCCTGCTTGGGCTTTGATGCGGCACCGACGGCAACGCTCGTAGGATCCTTCGTCCATCTCGTGTACTCGTCGACGACATCTTTTGCGTCGCCGTCAGCGCGCAGCTCCCCCTTGTGGATCCACAGGGCACGCTCACACGTGTCCTTCAAGGAGCCTGCCGAGTGGCTGACGATCATCACGAGCCCGGCGGCATCGCGGAGTTCACGAATGCGCTCTTCGCTCTTCAGCCGGAAGCGACGATCTCCCACGGCGAGTGCTTCGTCGAGAAGCAGGATCGAGTGCGGCCGCGAAGATGCGATGGCGAAGCGCAGACGTGCGCCCATACCGGAGGAGTACGTCCGCATGGGGTGGCTGATGAACTCGTTGAGTTCGGCGAAGTCCGCGATCTCATCCACCTGCGAGGCCGCTTCCTCCGCGGTGAAGCCCATCGCGAGGAGGCCGAGCTTGATGTTGTTCTCACCAGACAGCTCGGGCATCAGCGCGGCATTCACACCCAGCAGAACCGGACGGTCCGCTGCCCAGACGCGGCCTTCGGACGTCGGGAGGAGGCCGCTCAAAGCGCGGAACAGCGTCGACTTTCCGGAGCCGTTGTGCCCAACAACACCGATCGACTCGCCTTCCGAGGCGGTGAAGCTCACCCCTCGAAGCGCGTGCACCTCGTTAATGCCCCCACCACGCTGGCCGAGGATCTTGCTGCGCGCACCAACCGGCTTGCCCGAGGCATACACCCGGTAGGTGACGTGAGCGTCGTCAGCGATGATCATCGAACGCCGCGACTCATTCGCAGGATCCGCAGGAAGTAGGAGCTGCGTATCAGTCACTGAGACCGTACCTCGCCTCGGCGCGCCAGAAGAAGATCGTGCCGGTGACAAGTGTCACCACTGCCCAGATTGGCGCGGCGATCCACACCAGTGCGGGAGCGGTGAAGGTTCCCAGCAGGACCGATCGCACGAGCGACACAAACTCATAGGTGGGCAGCAGCTGGACTGCCGTCAACAGCGTCGGGTAGTTGGCAAGCGCACCGTCGACGCTGAAAAAGATGCCCGTGACGTAGAACAGCACGCGGTTGATGATCGGGATGACCTGCTGAACGTCGCGCGCATGGGTCGAAAGTCGCGCGACGATCAATGCCACTCCGAGGTTGAACACTCCCATCACCAGGAGGATCGGAACGACGAGCAGCCAAGTCCACGTGACTGGCTCGCCGAGGACGAGCATCAGGATATACAGCAGGACGATGATCGGGACCATCTTCAACGCCTGCTCGATCACCACGGAGATGGGAAGCAGGATGCGGGGGAATCCCAGGCTCTGCACCAGCTTGGAGTTTGCAGTGATTGCCTTTGACCCTGCTCCGAAGCAGCCGGTAAAGAACTCAAAGACGAAGACGCCGATGATCAGGAACGGGAGAAAGCTGTCAGGCCTGGAGCCACCAGACAGGACGAAGTGGAAGATCGTGCCGTAGATCAGCACCATGGACAGCGGCTTCAACACCAGCCAGAGCACACCGAGGCGGTTCTGCATCAGGTCCGAGACAAGCCGGTACGAAGCCAGCTGGAAGCCAAATGCCCGCCGCCGCCATGCCTCCGCGAGGTAACGGCCCAACGGTGGGCGCTGGCCCACCTGAAAGAGCCCGTTGGGGACCGCGGCGGTTGTGTCAACCACAGGTTCTCCTTCCGTACGCTCGCAATACGGCCGAGCAGGCCTCAAACGATACTAACTCTGCGTCCACGGGGCCCCCTGATAGCGAGCGGCATAGACGGGCTGCCACCACGACGCGACTGTCCGCTGCTATCCCAGGAAGCTTGAGGTGAGTTCCTTGCGTCGGACGCCGTACTCCGCGCGCAATGGCGCCGGAATGCGGTCTTCGGCCCATTCCAGGAGGTGCAACGCGAACTTCTGCCACTCGGCGCGGACGTTTACGTATCCGTCCAGGACGGAGATGCGCTCGTGCGTGCTGCGCAGCGCCTCGAGCACCGCCATGCGGCGGCCGTCGTTGATGTTCGTCACCTGAGCGCGCGTGGCAAAGCGGCGGTGCGCGCACACCTCGACGTCCAGGTAGCTGATGTTCTGCGCGCTGACGATGGTGTGCCAGTGGAACAGCACGTCATTGTGAACGATGGTCGCGCCGAAGAAGATGTTGGCGTCGTGCAGCAACGATGTGCGGATCACACGGTTCCACGGATAATTGACCAACTGCGCCAAGAGCGCCTGTCGCTGGTCGTTCTGAGTCAGCTCCGGGAGGATCGACCAAATCTCACGGTCATTGCCGAACATCGGCTGCGAGCGGCCCTCGTCAACGAAGTCGATTCGGTAGCTCACGAACATCAGGTCAGCGGCTTCTGCATCCGCCTGAGCGACGGCCAGCGCCAGTGCATCGGCGTCGATCACGTCATCAGCATCAAGGAAGTACGTGTAGCGGCCGGTGCAGAGAGGAATGATCGAGTTGCGCGCACGTCCGGCGCCACGATTGCCCTGCGCGAACACGTGCACGTTGGCGAAGTTCTCTTCGTACTCGCGGAGGATCGAGAGGGACTCATCCGTTGAGCCATCGTCCACGACAAGCACGTTGAAGCGCAGCCCGGGGAGCGTCAGCACAGAGTCAAGCGTCTGGCTGATCAGGTCGGCGCTGTTGAACACCGGGATAACTATGGTCAGATCGAGATCGGGGTACGCGGACTTGAACGTGGCGAGGCGCGACCGGACGAGCGGGGGCACTGGTGCGGTGGGAGCAGCAATCATCGCGCGCTCGTACAGATCACCGAGCCCACGTCGGATGAGCTCCGCAGCGACGGGCTGGGTCTGTGCCTTTACCGTCCAGTTTCCGCGGTCGAGGTACGTGAAGAACGCCTCGAAGAGGACGTCTCGACGTTCATCCGTGCTCTCCGAGATGAAGTTCAGAATTGTGTTGGCGTGCGAGACGAAGGCACCGAGCTTGTAGGCGTGGGCACCCATCGTCTGGCCTTCGCGCTCCTGGCGGTGATAGCTGATGACCTCGTTGCACGCGACCACACGCTGTGCACGAGAGAGCACGAACCAGTGCAGGGGGTTGTCCTCGTAGAAGTAGTCGCCCTCGGGGTAGAGGATGCCATTCGCCTGCATGAAGTCACGTCGATACAGCTTCCGCCACGGCACGGGAGAGAGGCGGAATAGGTCCGGGTGGGTGAACGCCGAGATCGGCGTGTCGAGCGGGAACTCATTCCACGCCGCGTGATCGTATGCGCGCTCACCTTCCGTGGCCTTGTCCGAGAAGTTTAGGAAGTCGCCGATGACGACCTCTGCCTCGTGCTCCTCGGCAAGCGCGACCATGCGCGCAAGACCCGTCTGCGTGACATAGTCGTCGCTGTCCGCAAAGGCGATGAACTCGCCGCGCGCGGCACGAATACCGATGTTGCTCGGAACCCCTGCGCCGCCTAGCGTGTTGTGGTCTAGACCGAACACTCGGACGCGTGGGTCCTTCCGCCAGTATTTCGCGAGGATCTTCCGGCCGTTGTCGGTAGAAGCGTCATCGATAAGGATCAGCTCGAGATCAGAGAAATCCTGCTCGAGCACCGAGCTGATGGCCGTGTCCAGATACGGCTCCACGTTGTACACCGGCATGATCACGGACACGGTGGGTGTCGTCTGGATGCGAGGCACACCGTACTGGGGGTCGAAGTGCAGCCGTGCCTGCGGTGTTGCAGAAGACTCCCCGCTCGAGCGCACTGTCTTCTGCGTTGCGAGCGCGGCAAGTGCCGGAAGCTTCTGGAGGCGGCTCTCAATGGCCTTGGAGACCTTCCGCACCGCACGGACCACACGCGCCGGCTGAGGAGTTCCGACGAACAGACGCCCGCCCGCGCGGGTCTGCGGCAACCAGTTGTCGTTGCCCTCGAGCACAACGGTCTCAGCGAACGACAGCGGGTACTCGACACGTCCTAAAGGCGTACGGAAAGAACCGATGAGCTGCCAACCCGAACCGGCGAACTTCGAGAGCGGACGTCGCCACACCTTCATGCCGTCGGCGGAAGTCGCGCTCGCGAACTCCCGACGGCGCACGACGGCGTTGTCGACCTCACGGAGGGCGTACACGGCAGCGAGCGATTTCGTGTTCCCGCCGGCGACTGTGAGTTCCACCTGCTCGCCCACAACGGCTGCGCGCGCGATCTCGGCGTGTGCATGGCTGGCTATGAACGCACCTGCAGCGGGCGCATTCTCCGTCGCGACGGACCCCAAGACGTGCAGAGCACCCTTTGGGGTCTGGACCACGATTCGGTCGGGCTTATTCCAGATGACGGTCTGCGCATTCGGAGCACACGCGCGTGCGACTGAGCGACCCTCACCTGCGTCGTAGACCACGCTCACTGTCCACACGCCAGCCGGGTCAGAGCCCAATTTCGCTGTTGCCGTGACTGCGAGCGAGCCAGCAGTCTTCGGCCCAAGCTCATGCTCGTGCTCACCGTCCGAAATGCGGATCTTCTGAACAAGCGAGGGGGTGTTGGTTTCGATTGTGAGCCTGAGATCTCCACCGACCACCGACACAGCCGAAATCGTGGGGACCGGAAGGGTCGGGGGAGCGACCGCCCACTCCGGTTCGACGTCGAACCAACTCGTCACGGTCTCGATCACGTCAGGCTTCGCGATCGTGGATCCGCGAACGTCGCCGGCCGTGGCGTCTTCGATGATGACGACGCGCTGGGCGACAGTGGCCCAGCGCTGGAGCGGATGTGCTTGAGCGGCGCTCGCATGACGGACGATCACCAGATCAGCCTCGATGTCGTCTTCGGAGCCCACGCGCTCGACGATGCCGGTATCCACGAGGGCTTGGAAGTCAGGTGAGAAGAACGTCATTTTGCGGGGGCCGACAAGCGCGTCCGACTGAACTACGGCAACACGCAGCCCGGACCCGGCCGCAGCCTTCAGCTCTTCAATGACGTTGGCATGGAACCCGTTGCGTGCGTCGAACTCGCGCCCGTCAAGCACGACGATGATGTCAAATCGTTCGCGCTCGCCCCTTTGACCCGTCCAACGGCGTGGAGCGTGGAATGCTCGTTCTGGCAGCGGGAAAGGCAGATACGGGTCTTGTTCGCCAGCCTCGATGCGCTGCAGATACCGACGTGTTGCGCTCCAGTAGATGAGGCGGTCCGGGTGGTTCCAGATGTTGGTTCCGAAGTCGGCGCCCGAGAGGCTGCCCTCGTCGGCGAGCATGATCTGCAGCGGAGCGCCGGGGAGCAGGACCGGGATGTCACGCTTAGTAACCGCCTGCAGGCGCTTGCGGTACTCGGTGTCTGCGCTCTTGCGGATGGAGTCGTAGTAGCCGATGGCGTTGACGACTGCCTCTCGGCGGAACATCAGCGCCGGTTCCGCGAGGAAGAGCCTGGCTCCGCGGCGACTAACGACTGACAATTGTTCGGTCATCCGCAGAGCGTTGACGACGTTTGCGAGGCGCAGGGGATTGCGTACGAGATCGAGGGCCTGAATTTCGAGACGGCGCGGGTGTGCCCAGTCGTCCGAGTCCTGCATCGTGACGAACTCGCCCCGCGCCAGCTGGATCGCTTCGTTACGACGCACATACGTGCCGCCATTGACTTCATTGCGGACAATGCGAATGCGGGAGTCCAACGCGGCAAGCTCTGCAAGCACCTCGTTGACGTCCTCCGGCGACGCATCATCCGTGATGATCAGTTCCCAGTTCTGGTACGTCTGATCCACAATCGAGCGGACGGCGGTGAAGATCTCGATCCCTGGGTTCCAGCACGTCATGATGACGGTCACCAGCGGGCCGTTGTCCGCGGACGACTGCGGGACGGCCTTCAGCTGATGGAACGGCGGGACCCCCTCCTTGCCCGTGAGCTCCACACCCTCAAGCGCGAGCTGGCGGTAGGTCTGGTTCAGGACGCGGAACATGGCTTCGTAGGATCCGCCAAAACGCGGGTGGCGGAGCTCGACCGAAAGTGCGTGACGCAACCACAGGTCCGAGGGGACCTTGGGGAGAAGCGCCTGCGCCTCTTCGCCGAGCCCGGCCTGAAGCAGTCGCTCGACGAGAAGGGGAATCGTCTGCTTCCGGATGGCCGCGCCGCCGATCACGCGTGATGCGATCGCACGAAGCAGTTCAAGCTCCACCTCGGAGTCCAGGTTGCGCTCGTGAACGATAGTGAGGATCGTCCACAGTGTGTCGGTGGTCAGATTCGACAGAGACAGGTCTGTGGCCGAGGCAGTTGCTTCGCCATCGAGCACGGCCTCGCGGAAGGACGCCCAGTCGTGATTCCGGTTCGTCTTGCGCCCGATCAGGGCGTCAAGGGCCCAGAACGAGCGAGTGCGCGCGCCGAAGGCGACGAGATCGTCATCCTTGTAGGTCGTCGACCGCAGCACCAGATTCCGTTCGTATCGCTCGGAGTCGTTTGCGACCAGCGCGAGTGTCGGCCGACCGTAGTCCACGTTTGCCGCACCCGTGCGGTCGGTGAAGCGCGGTGCACTGGTCGGGCTGCTGTCCGTTCCAATCGACTCGCCGTTGGCCAGACGGATCAGAAGATCGTCAGTGTGCCAGGTGCCGGGCGTGGGCGTAATGGGGCGCAAAATCACATGTCGAGACTACCGGACGATCTTCAGCCGGATCACAGGGAGATTTGCGGCGCCATCTGCGACAGATACGCTCGCCCGCGAACGCTATGCGGGGCATGGGAGAATCAAGAATGCCCGAAACCTCAACCTCTGACACCGGAGGTAATGCACCCGACTCCCGCATCGATCGGCTTGAGCAGGAGCTGGACGTGGTCCGTGCGCAGCGTGACGCCGCGCGGCGGCAAGTACGGGCGTTGGAGTCGTCCACCGCGTATCGCATCGGCGGCAAGGCCGCGTGGCTCCCTCGGAAGCTGCGTGGGCTTCGTCGTCGGCTGACGTCGCGGGGAGAGGGCGCGCCGGTGTCGGGTTCGCAGCGGGGGCCCCAGGTGGCGGGGGAGTCGGTGTCGGGTCAGCCCACACCGTTCCGTGCGGTGCCCGGTACGGTCTCCACGGTGCGCGTGGCGGAGCCGGACGTGAGCGTGGTGGTCCCCGTCCACAACTCCGAAGCGTGGCTGGACGACTGCCTGTCAAGCGTGCTGGCGCAGACGGGGGTCACGCTCGAGGTCATCTGCATCAACGACGGATCTACCGATGATTCGCGCGCTGTGCTGCAGCGCTTCGCGGATCAGGACCCTCGGGTCAGCATTATCGACCAGCCCAACCAGGGCCAGTCAGTCGGGCGCAACGCTGGATTGGACGCCGCGGCGGGGCGCTACCTCATCTACCTCGACAGCGATGACTTCTGGCCAGACGACACTCTCGCCGGTCTTGTGCGCCGCGCAGACGAGCAGAACCTCGATGTGTTGATGTTCGACTGCTACGCGTTCCTCGATGGAACGGTGGCAGCGGCTACCTGGAAGCGATACTCCACCTACTACCAGCGCGCGCACGCCTACGGCGAGGTGCGGCCCGGGCCGCAGATGATCGCGGACATGCGGCGAAATCGCGACTACCGCCCGCACGTGGGAATGTACATCGCACGGACCGCCTTCGTAAGAGACAGCGCCTCGCGCTTCATCCCGGGCATCATCCACCAAGACAACCCCTACACGTTCGCCCTGCTGCTGAACGCAGAACGCGTCGCTCACACGGACGCGGACATCTACGCACGTCGTATCCGGCCTGGTTCGACGATCACCACCCTGCATGATGCTCGGTCGGTCGGCGGCTACTTTCTCAGTTACGTGGCGATGGTTCGTGAGATTCAGGGGCGTGAGTTCACGCCCGAGGTCACCGACATGATCGCGGAGGTCGTGTACGGCGTCTTCGACGGTGCGTCGAAGAAGGTGGCCTCGCTGACGCCGTCTGAGCTGGCCGAGGTGAAGGCTCTCGACGGGCGCCCGGACGCGCAGCTCGCGTTCTTCGCGCTGAAGAAGTTCCGCTCCCGCTGAACGAGTATCCGCCGTTACGGCCGCTTGGTCCGTGCGTCATTGCGATTCGGGTCGCGGCAAGAACTCGTACGCCGCAAGCAACCATTCGCGCATCTCGCGCTGCAGTTCCTGCTCCAGGAAGGCGCTGAAGGGGCCGCGCAAGAGCGGCCAGATGCAGTGCTTCACGATGACTGGATGCCGGTCTGCATCAGGGCAGACGATCGCCCCGATCAGGCGGAGATACTTCATCGTGGCTTCCTCCCCGATCGCGACGACGGTTGCGAGGACACTTTTGACGGCATGCTTGATGGGAACGCGAAGCCAGTCGAACGCGTCGATGTCAAAGGCACGCGCCACGCCTTTCTGATTGAACAGGATGTCGGCCGCTTCGTAGCTATCGGTCCCTTTCCGGCGGAGCAGATCGATGACTGCATCGACGGCTTCGTCGAGCGACTTCGATACGAAGCCGGCGACCTCGTCGTACGCACGGCAGACCGCGCCGAGCACAACGCACCACAGATGGCGGGTGCGCTTCTTCTTGGCACCATCACCCTTCAAATGCGACTCAACCTGAGCACTCACCTCCTCCGAAATCCCTCGAGCAAGGACTGCGATCACGTCAAGCTGGTCGGGAGCGGTGGCGCTGGGTTGAGCCGACGCCTCCGAGATCACGGCGATGATCAACTCACTGACAACCCCCTTCAGCGCCGGGGACCGAGCAGCGCTGGCGCTGGCGGATGTCGTCTGCCGTGGCTCATCGTCGAGAGCGCCCCAACGAAGCGGAGACACCGTGTCTCGGGCCTGAGCGTGCGTGGCGTCATCTCGCGAGACAAATCCACGGACGAGGAGATGTCCATGGAGCGTGTTTCCGCACGCGCATATGCAGGTTGTTCCAACTGATTCTTCGCAACGGGTGGAATGCATGGTGAGCCCTCTCGGTGGTCAGATGTGCGTATCACCGAACGGCTTCGGGCGTGAATGGGGCTGTGGACAACGTCGTGCCGAGAACGCTCCTCCCACGGGGGAGCGAATAGCCTGAAGAAGTGAGCTCCTCCCGTCGTCGTCCCACCCGCACGTTCGTGTCCCTCACGGGGCCGGCGGGAAACATCGGCGACGCGCTGATCCGCCGGGAGACGCTGAATTGGGCGCGGGGCACCTCTGACGAGTTGGTCGCGTACGTGGGCGAAGCACCCGACGTATGGCTGCGTCAGCTCGGCGTTCCCACCGGCACCATCGTGCTGCGCACCAAGCGCAGCGTCCCGCGCTGGCTCTGGCTGCTGACCACGGCGCCGGGGCGACCCGTCCTGGTTCTGGAGGCGGGAGAGGTGCCGCTCGACCGCGGGAACGGCCTGCGTGAGCTTGTCTTCCTCGCGGAGACGGTGATCGTCCGACTCAAACGGGGCGTCGTGGTGCGGCCACCGAGGGGCATCCGCGCTGCCTCGAACCCGGCGCTGTGGCTGCACGCGGTCGCGGCTCGGCTGTCGCAAGTGGCCACGTGGCGGGATGAGAAGAGCGCGGCGTTGGCCGGCAGCAAGCACGTGGTTCCCGACATCGGCTTCGCGGCGGGAGTGCGACCGGGATATCCCTGGGCCGAACGAGATGAGCTGATCATCAGCCTGCGCGGGGCGCGACCGATGCCGTCACCGGCCTGGATCGAGGCGGTCCGGTCGTTCGCTGCCGCCCAGGGCCTGCGCATCCGCACGGTCGTGCAGGTACGTGAAGACGAAGAGCGCTCGCGGGAGCTGGCGGACGCGCTCGGAGGCGAGTTCGAGGCCTGGGGCGACACCGACGCGGTGGCTCAGGAGCGCGCTCTGCGGGATCGATACGACCGCGCGCGCATCGTGATCAGCGATCGGATGCATGTGCTGGTCCTCGCCGCGTTGAGCGGCGCGGTGCCGGTCGAGTTGGTCCCTGCACCGACGGGGAAGATCACAGCGGCGTTCGCGGTCATCGGGCTGCACGACATCACTTATGACTCGTCCCATGCGGACGTCGCTGCGCTCACGCAGGTGCTGACCGACCAGCTCGGGAGGCGCGACGAGGTCGTCGCCGCCGTCGCTGTTGCCGCGGACAAGATCGCCCACGTCGAATCGCGGATGCGCGAGAGCATCCGACGGGCGCGACGATGAGCGCCCCGCGCTTCCTGCTGCTGTCCCACAGCCACGCGTTCGGTCCGTTCCGCGTGGGGAGTCATCACTACGCGCGCACGCTCGCGGAATCCGGTGCCGACGTGGTGCATCTGTCGACGCCGGTATCGCTGGCGCACCGGGTGACGGGGCGCATCGACTCGCAGACGCTCGCGATGCTGCCGCGGGGGCCGGTGCGCGATGCGGCGGGCGTGACGCATCTGGTCCCTCGCACCCTCGTGCCCGTGCCCTACGGGCGGTTCCGGGTCGATCGGGAGCTGCGTCGGCACGGGATCGCAGATCGATTCGATGCGATCCTCATCGATCAGCCGCTGCTCTGGCATGAGTCGGTGCGCTCGCTCACCGAGCGACTCGTGTATCGGCCGACAGACATGTATCCCGACGGCGTCAAGCACGGTCTCCAACAGCGCATCATCGCGGCTGCGGACGGAGTGCTGGCGACGTCGTCTGCGGTGCTCGGGGCACTGGGCGACGTCGGCGTTCCGACGCTGGTGATCGAGAACGGCGTCGACGCGGATCGGTTCGCCGCACCGCAGGAGTCTGATGCGCGCGAGGCGCTGTGCGTGTACGTCGGAGCGCTCGATGGGCGATTCGACTGGGAGCAGCTCGCTGCGTGGGGACGGATGCATCCGGACGTGCGCTTCGTCGTCGCAGGGCCGGGAATCGCGCCGCTGACCCTCACCCCGAATGTCGAGATGCTGGGGGCGATCGCCTACGACCAGCTTCCGGCGCTGCTGCAGCGAGCGCGCGTCGGGCTGCTGCCGCTGTCGGATGATCCGCTCAACGCGGGACGCAGTCCGATGAAGCTGTATGAGTACCTGGCGGCGGGGACGGCCGTGGTGACTCGGGAGACGCCGGTGCTTCGTGCCGACGCGGAGTCAGGGGTATACACGTATCGGGACGGTGACGACGCGGACGCGGCGCTGCGTCGTGGTCTCGCGCATCCGTCGCCGAACGCGGCCGGCGTGCGACGGGCCGCGGCGGAGGGCTGGGGTGCGAAGACGGCGCAGCTGCAGCGGTTTGTATTCGGGCTCGCGTCGCGCTGACGCAGCCGCGGGGCGGGGTGCCAATGCGGGGTGCCAGGGCGGGTGCTCAGAAACTGTGCGAACTCAGCCGAGGGCGTGCCGAAGCTCATCCGAGATGAGGGTGGCGGTGCGGTCCCAGTCGTAGCCGGTGGGGGGCTCCACCCGGCGACGGGCGTCGACGGCCGCTGACAGCGCAGCAGCCCACGCGGATGCATCGTGGGCCTCCGGCACGGCCCAGCCTCGATCGCCGACGATCTCGGCCACAGATTCGCAGCCGGGCCAGAAGATGACGGGAACGCCGCAGGAGATCGACTCCAGAGCAGGGAGGCCGAAGCCCTCGTCGGTCGACGGCTGCACGGTCGCGACAGCACCGCGGTACAGCTCGGCGAGGCGGTCATCGGTGACCCCGTGCAGTAGCTCCACGCGCGATGCGACGCCCGCAGCGTCGGCCCACCCCGTGGCGGTATCGACCTCAGACTCCGGAAGAACCGCACGAAGCGTCAGGCCGGGCACCTGCGCGAGAGCCCGCACCACGACCTCGAGATTCTTGTGTCGGCGGGTGTTGCCCACGTACATGACGTACGGATCGGCATCCTCCTGCGCGGGTCCGTCCGGACGAAACGCCGCGGAGCAGCCGTTTCCGGCGTTGACGACCCGCACACTGTCGTCGCGCAGCCAGGCTCGGATGTCGCGGGCGGATGTCTCCGACACGGTGAGCACCACTCCGGCCCGGCGGATCGTGTACCGTACCGGACCCGCGTAGTAGGCGGCGAACTTCGCCCGACCGGGCCACGGGGATCGCAGCTGAATGAGGTCGTGGACCGTGAGGATCTGGCGGGGCGCGCGCACCAGCGCGCCATAGCCGGGGGAGTACACCACATCGTGCTCGCCGACTTCGGGCAGCCCTCGAAAGGCATCAGCGGGGGAGTACGGGGTTCCGGTGAGCCCCAGCGGCTCCCATTCGGGCTCGAGTCGTGCCAGCACCTCGCGGGCGTAGCGACCGATGCCGTGAGCGCCGCGATAACGGTCGTCGACGAAGAGGGTGCTCATGGGGCCGTGCCGGTCGTGCTCGCCACCCACGCCGCGATGCGCTCGGAGAACACGGCGGTATCGAACTCGTAGGCACGCGCCACGCAGGCGGCGGGATCCGCGGCGGCCGCGCGCTCGACCGCGGCGCGCAGCTCATCGCCGGTCCAGTCGTGCACCAGCGCCCCCGTCACGCCGTCGACAACGGTCTCCGCCGTGCCGCCGATCGCGCTCGCCACCACGGGAGTGCCGGTCGCCATCGCCTCCACCGGCATGATGCCGAAATCCTCGATGGCCGGGAAGATCAGCGCGAGAGCGCGCCGATACAGCTCAGCAAGCATCGCCGTCGACGGGCTGTGAACGAAGGTCACCCGCGCGCGACGAGCCTCGGCGTACTCGCGGAGGCGGGACTCGTCGGGACCACCGCCGGCGAGCACCACGGGGAGATCCGCGGCGATTCCGGCGTCGATCACCCGGTCGAGGCGCTTGTACGGGACGAACCGAGACACACCCAGCAGGAACGGCGAGGGCAGCGCATCGATGCGGGCGTTCTCTTCCGGCGACGCGGCGGGAGGGGAGGCAAACGCGGCGACGTCCACCGGAGGATGGATCACCGTCGACTCACGTTGCCAGGTCTGCGCGATGCGGTCGGCGATGAACGCACTGTTGGCGGCGATCGCGATCGGTTCGGCAGCCCGGCGACGATCCTGCGGCTTCAAGACGCTCGACACGAGACGCGCCGCGATGCCGGAACCACGCCCGTCGAGCTCCGGGGTCCAGACGTAGCGCGCGGGGGTGTGCGCGTAGACCAGCTTCGGTGCCATGCGGGCGGGGCCGGCGAAGCGTGCCTGGTGCGCGAACACATGACTGCTGCACAGGACCCAGTCGGCCTCGCGGGCCGGGAGATGACGCCACGCGAACGGCATGAAGGGGAGCGCGGCCGCCTTGCTGCGACGCAGCGGCGTGCGCGCGAGCATCGTCTCCGAGACGTCGGTGAAACGGCCGTCGCTATCATTCCAGAGGCAGAAGCGATCCGCCTCGGGGAAGACGTCGGAGAGCGCCTCGAACACGTTCTCCGAACCGCCGTGACGGGCGAGCCACTCGTGCACCAGAATGCCGGACACGTCGCACCTCCCCGCTTCTGACGGCCGCGCCGCGCCTGGGCAGGGCGACGTAAGTTCTTCCATGTTCAGGTTACTCACGAACAGAACGGTCCACTCGTGGGCGGCGTCGCCAGCGCACGTCGCCCACGCCCTTCGTCTCGCTTCGCCCGCTCAGGAAGGTCGCACACAGGGTGGGCCGTTATGATTTCGACACACACCTGAGGAGTTCAACATCGACCCCGACGCGCCCCGCAGCCGCCGCGAAGCACGCGAGCTGACTCAGTCCGCACAGCCCACGCAGACCGTGGACACGTTCGTAGACGACACCCGGCCTCTGTCATCGGGAGGCTCCGGGGGTGAGCGTCCGCCCGTGAAGAGGCGGCGTCGGCGCTGGTGGCCGTGGGTGGTCTTCCCCTTGCTGATCGTGCTGATCGCGGGTGCGGTGTTCGCCGCGATGTTCGTGAAGGAAGCCATCAAGGTCCGCGACCTCCTGGAGCAGACCAAGGACAAGGTCACCGCGGTGATGCCGATGGTGCAGTCCGGCGACATCGCGCAGATCCAACCGATCGCCGAAGAGGTGCTGGCGCTCACGAAGGAAGCCGACGGCATCGTCCAGGGCGAGCTCTGGGACATCGCCGCGAAGGTGCCGGTGGTGGGCGCCAACGTCGCCGCCGTGAGCGAGACGACACAGGCCACGCACATCCTGGTGCGCGACGCGCTGCCCACCGGGCTCAACCTGATCGCGGCGCTGGACCTCAAGAACCTGACGCTGCAGGGCGGCGGCTTCAACCTGCAGCCGTTCCGCGATGCCCAGCCACAGATCCCCGCGCTCGCGGCCACATTCGCGGAGGCGAAGTCGCACGTCGACAAGATCGACCAGGCCGCCATCCTGCCGTTCGTCAAGGACAACATCGGCCAGCTGGTGGACATCATCGACGAGGCGTCGCCGGCGTTCGATCTGGCGGAGAAGTACCTGCCCGCGATGCTCGCGATGCTCGGGGCCGACGGCCCGCGCGACTACATCCTGCTGTTCCAGAACAACGCCGAGATCCGTTCCACCGGTGGCAACCCTTCCAATGCGGCGGTGCTGCACGTGGACAACGGCAAGATCGAGATGCGCGACGACTGGGAGAGCGCGGCGTTCGTCGAACGGGGACTGGGCGGAACCGGCTTCGCACCGATCGAGCCCGCCGAGAAGGCTCAGCTCTTCGAGAACGACACCTGGAACAACAGCCAGAACTTCAGCCGGTATCCCGACTTCCGCGACACGGCTGACGTGGTCTCCCGGCTGTGGACGGATGTCAGCGACACCCCGATCCAGGGCGTCATCAGCCTCGACCCCGTCGCGCTGTCGTACATGCTGCGCGTCACCGGACCTGTCACGGTCGACGGTGAGGACGAGCAGATCACCGCAGACAACGCGGTGCAGCTGCTGCTCAGCGACACGTACGAGCGCTTCGGTGCGGACGGACTGGCGGCCAGCTGGTACTTCGGCAAGGCCGCATCCGCGATCTTCGACAAGGTCGCCGCCGGCGGCTGGGACCCCCTCGCCATGCTCGACCAGCTCAAGGCGGCCGCAGCGGAGCAGCGCATCTACCTGTGGTTCCCGGATGAGGCGTCGCAGGCCATGTCGCACGAGCTGAGCCTCGACGGCGCGATCACCAGTGACAACTCGCAGACGGTGCAGACGGGGATCTACCTCAACGACACGTCGTACTCGAAGCTGGAGTACTGGCTGGGTACCACGATGGCCGTGAGCTGCAACGCCGAGGCGCGCACCGTCACCACGAGCGTGTCGATGACCAACAGCATCCCCGACTCGATCGGAAGCACGTACACCCTGGGCCGCCGCAACACGCAGTGGGGTTACTCCAGCAACACGATCACGTTGGATGTGCTGGGTATGGCGATTCCCGGGGGCGAACTGGTCGGCACCGATCCCGGCGAGGGTGACATCAGCTACAACGACCGCTCCGGCGTCTACAACGGACGCCAGACGCAGAGCCTCACGGCAGCCATCGGCCAGGGGGAGACGCGCACGTTCTCGTTCACCTCGTCGGTCCCGGCGGATGCCACCACTCCCTTGAGCGTGCGATGGACACCCACCACCTCGAAGACCCCGGTCACCATCGAGGAGAGCTGCCAGTCGATGTTCCCCGGAACGACCCTCCCGGCAGGCTGACTGTGAACTGACTATGTCCGTCTGTGTCGGCTCTGTTGCTCGACACCCCAGACGTAGCAGAATGAACGCGGCTCACATGGGCCGTGAAACCAATCCGAAGGGGAGCACCCATGGGTATCGATGACGTGGTGAACAAGGGCAAGGAAGCCGTCAGCGAAGGCGTTGACAAGGCCAAGGACCTCTACGAGCAGAACAAGGACAAGGTCGACGAGGCCCTCCACTCGGAGCAGGCCGAGGGAATCAGCGACTCGATCCTGGACGGTGTCGCGAACCTCGCCAAGAAGGTCGCTCCCGGTTCTGCCGAGAAGATCGACGAGATCCGCGACAACGTGGACAAGCAGGTCGGTAACGAGTAAGTCACCCGACTCCGACGAACGCCCGGCCCCCGCGAGGGGCCGGGCGTTCGGCTTTTGTAAGCCGTGCTGACGAACCTGGGAGGCACCTGGATAGGGCTTGGGCGTGTCGGGTTAGGTTGGGATGAGGCCACCCGAGGCCGTGCGCTTTACCCCCAAGCCAGAGTCCCCGATTCCGACCCGTGGACTCATCCCCCGGAGATATCCCCGTGTCTTTTGTGCGCTCGCATACCCACGCCCCGATGACCCTGCGAACATGGTTCGCGCGACTGGTGATGGTGGTGGTGACCGCACTCGTGGCGGGACTCGCCGTCGCGCCCGCCGCCTTCGCGACCGTCCCCGTGACGGTTCCGATCGGCTCCACTCCCACCACGCTGGGACTCACCGTGGAGAGCGACCAGCTTCTCGCGGGGGAGAAGTCGAACGTCACGGTCGCCGCGACCAACACGACGGGGCCCGATCAGTACAACGCCAGTGTCGTGGCGGTGCTGCCCCCGGGCGTGAGCTTCGTGGGGCCTGCGGTGGACGGACAGGGTAGGCAACTGCCCGCCCCGGTCGCCACCCCGTGGTGCGCGGTGGCGAACGACCCCGCGTCGTGTGGTGTGGTGCTGACCTGGCCGAACATCTCCGACTTGGTGACCGGTTCCAGCGTCACCGTCTCGTTCGATGTCGCCGCCGACGACGCGCGACACCCGGTGGGGTCGGAGTTCACCGTCGGCGTCGGGGTGTACGCCAACGCCAATGAGCGCACAGTTCCCGCCGTGCAGGTTCCCGCCGTCGGCACTCCGACCGTGACCGGTGCCACGAGCAGCGGCGTCAAGGACCAGACTGTCATGGTGGTTCCGCTGAAGCTCTCCAAGACCACCACGAACACGCCGGAGAGCGAAGCGCTGCGTGGCCAGCCCATCGATTACCAGCTCACGGTCCGCAACGCCGCCGCCAACGCCGACACGGAGAACGTGATCGTCGTCGACAAGCTCCCGGGCGTGATGACAATCGACAGCTGCGACAGCACGCGGCCGTGCACCACCGCGATCATCGAGGAGAACGGTCAGGTCTTCACGCAGATCACGTGGGACCTCGCCACCCTCAACCCGGGGGAGGAGGTCGTGCTGAAGTACACCGCACACGTGGACCTCAACCACGTCGCCGCCGATGGCACCCTCACGGGCGGTGCCACGCGTCCGGTCGGAACGGAGCCGGTGGACGGCTACGGGAGCGAGAACACCGCACACGCCACGGGCCGCTACCTCGGCAACGTCAAGGACGAGGCCTCGCGCACGGTGGACGTGCAGGACAGCCACAGCGTGCAGGTGCTGGATCTCAGCATCCTCAAGGGCGGCGACAGCGGCGTGTTCCAGGAGGGCACCGTGCGCGCGTACACCCTCACGGTGCGCACCAGCGAGTACGTCAGCGCCGCCGGCATTACCGTGACCGATACGCTGCCCGACGGTCTGTGCCCGGTGATCCCGCAGGGCGGCCCGGCCGTCAGCCTGCCCGCGTCGTGCGACAACGACGCCGCGCCCTACACGCTTCCTGCCGGTGTGACGCTGACGTCTGTCACCACCAACGCCGATGGCCTCTACGTCCTCACGTTCGCGCTGACCGATATGGCGGCGTCGTCGGAGACCACGTTCAGCTACCGCGTCATGCAGCGCACCGACTACGGCAGCAACACCCGCAACACGCTGCCCACCGTGGCCGGGGACTCGTTCACCAACAACGTGCGCGTCGACGGCACCACCAGCCCCATCGCGGGGAACACGGTGGATCAGGGGCCGGTGACGTCCACCAACACCTCCTCGCACACGCTCGAGACGGACCAGGTGACCGTTGTCAAGGAGGCGTGGACCAACCCGAACCGGATGCCGATCGGCGGCGCGAGCGACTGCAACCTCGGCGACTCCGCCAACTGGACGTCCACGGGCGGTCCCGTCGTCCGCTTCGGCGACCTCATCTGCTTCCGCATCTCGATCGACTTCCCCTCCGGAGTCGACACCCGCAATGCGCGACTGACGGACTTCATCCCGCCGCGCACCACCGCTGTCGAGGTCGTTCCGACCACAGCGAACAATGTCGCCGTCCCCGGCGTGACGAACACCACTTGGCAGCAGGGCGACAGCCTGAACTGGCTGCTCGGCACCCCGAACGGCGGCGCGTCCTACGTGAAGCCGGGCGCGCACCTCGAGCTCCTCGTCGTCGCGAAGATCACCGAGACGAACCTCACCACCAAGCCGGACGTGCTGGGCAACCTCGCGAAGCTGCGCTACCAGAACACCGATGGCGAAGTGTTCTCGGCGCGCGCCTCCGCGGACTTCTCCATCGCGCCCGTCGTGCCGCTGAGCCTCGACAAGAACGTGACCCCGGCAACCGGCAACGCCGACGCCACGCAGGGCAAGGTGTTCCGCTACACGATCGACGTGAAGAACGAGGGCGCGGCGGCGAATGCCACCGACCAGCCGGTCAGCAAGATCACCGTGCGTGATGCGCTGCCGCTGGGGGTCACCATCGACAACGTCACCAACGTGACGCCGGGCAACTACGTCGCCGAGGTCGCGTCGGCAGGGTCGCCGTTCGCCGGACAGACGATCCTCACGTGGATGATTCCTGGGCCGCTCGCTCCCGGCGCGACCACGCGCATCTCCTACGACATGACGATGCCCGCCACCGTGGGCCAGGGAACCAGCCACACGAACACCGCCGGTGTCACGTCGTACTTCGTGGACAGCACCGACAGTGACACCACGCAGGAGCAGATGTTCCCGCAGAACAACCCGTTCGCGGGCTCCTCCTACCAGCCGAACGCGCCGGCGGCGAACGACACCGCCACGATCACGACGCCGAAGGCGACGATCCTCAAGGAGCGGGTGGCCACGGGCCTCACCGAGCCCGGCAACAACGCTCAGTCCCAGGCCACCAACGGCGAGTGGGTGCAGTACAAGTACACCGTCACCGTCCCCGCGCAGACGACGATCTTCGCGGGGTCCACGGCGGACATCCTCGGTGCGGGTCTGCGTCAGGACGACACGCGTCCGGTGAGCGCGGTCGGACCGAATGGTTCCGCAATTGCAGTGCAGCCGAACAGCACGTGCGCCGGAGCCGTCGTCGACGTGACCCTGTGCGCGAATGGTGCGCTGAAGTTCCCCACCTCCTGGCGGAACACGTCCAACAGGCCGGCCACGTTCGTCGTGACGTACTACGCGGTCGTGAAGAGCGCGGCCACCGGGACGCAGAACAACACGGCGACCCTGTCCGCGGCTCCCGCCGCGGGTGGCACGGCCGTCGAGATCGGTCGCTCCACCACGGGTATCAGCGTTGTGCGGCCCACGCCGAAGATCGAGAAGAACCTGAAGAGCCCGGCGGACGGTGCCGTGTCTCCCGGGGAGACGGCCACCTACACCCTCACGGCCACCAACACCGGCGGATCGGTGCTGCATGACTGGAGCGTCCTGGACTGCATCCCCGTGGAGCTCGGCGCTCCGATGGGCTTCACCACTCCCGGAACCGGCACGTTCGTCGCCGGAGGCACCTGCGCCGCGGGCACCACGGCATACACCTGGGCGGGTGAGGGCCCGCTCGCGGCCGGAGCATCGGTGAAGGCCGAGTACACGCTGAAGATCCCGAACACCGCTGCGGCGGGTTCGTCGTACGTCAACACGGCCGCGATCACCGGCTACACGCACCCCACCAACACGGCCGATCGCGCGAAGCGGGAAGCAGGTCCGGTGCAGGCCGTGGTGCGGGTGGATCCGGCATCGCTCACCAAGAGCACCACCCAGAAGAACGTGGTCGCCGGTCAGACGGTCACCTGGACTCTCACCTCGGTGATTCCCGCCAATGCGTGGCTGTACGACGCTATCCTCACCGACACCGCGGCGGCCGGCCTCGGCGGTGCCGCCGGAGTGACGTGGGATGCGGACAGCCTCTCCTGCACCGCGCAGGCGACGGGCGCATCGCTTCCCTGCGGCTTCACGCTGGGCACTCAGTCCACCAGTGGTGGCGTGAGCATCGCCGAGCTGCGCGGTACCGACCCGTCGGGGCATGTCGCCCCGTCCAGCCAGGTTCGTGTGGTCACGGTGACGGTGCGCACCACGATCCCGAAGAACGCGACTCTCGCCGACGGCACCACCCTGTCCAACAGTGCCACCATCGCGTGGAACCTGACGCCGAAGACCAGCTCCGGCCCGAACCGCGACACGAGCACACGGGGGTCGGCGACCACCACCTTCCGCGCCCCGGCTGTCGCCGTGGCCAAGACGGTGAGCACGGCCACCCCGCAGCCGGGTGAGGTGTTCACCTACACCGTCACCGCGACCTCCACCGGGTCCGTGCCGGCTTACGATGTCGTGCTGCAGGATGCTCTCCCCGCGGGCGTCGTGGTCGTGAACGCAGACGGGCGCCCGATCACGGGCGGCACCACCGCGAGCCCGAACGCGGGCGAGCAGCCGGGACAGGTCAGTGGATCCACCATCGCGTGGAACATCGCGACGATCTCCCCGCAGACCAGCACCACGCGTACGTTCTACGTGAAGCTGGCGCCGTCCACCGACATCACTGCGGCGGCGATCCGCAACTCCGCGTCGGCTCCGTCGTGGAAGTCGCTGCCCGGTACCGACGGCTACACCTACGCCTCGACCGCGACCAAGACGGTAGACGTCACCCCGCGCACGCCGAAGGTGAACGCTGCCAAGGCTGTCATCGATCCGGTTCCCACCACGGGTGCTGGCTCAGTCGCGCTCCTGAACCAGCCGGTCACGTTCCGCGTGACCCTCACGAACACGGGCGCGGGCGACGCTCTCACCGCGGGCGCCCTCGACGTGCTGCCCGACGGATGGGCGTACATCGCCGGATCCAGCCAGGGCGCCGGTGAACCCGAGATCTCGGGCGGTGAGCTCCGGTGGGACAGCGTCCCCCTGGCCGGGGGTCGTCTGACGCCCGGTCAGCAGGCCTCCTTCACGTACCAGGCCAAGCCGGTGCGCGCTGATCTCGGCGGTGACGAGCTTGGTCTCGGAGTCGCTCACACCAACACGGTCAACCCGATCGCGGTGACGGACAACGCCGGTTACGACCGCATCGGCTCCGATCGCACCTCCTACCTCGGCACCCCGGGGTCGGCCACCGTGAAGATCCCGAAGTCCGATCTGTCGGTGACGAAGGTCGTCGCCGATGTCCCGGACAACTTCGTCGCCGGTGGCACCGGAACGTGGACCGTGACTGTCACGAACAACGGTCCCGACGCGGTGAGTGGTGTTCTGCTGCAGGACACGCTCGACAACGTCTCCGGTGTCACGCTGGGCAGCCTTCCGGATGCTGCGGCGCACGGCTGGACCTGCACGCTGAACGGCGATACGTACTCGTGCACGCGCACCGATGGTGCCGCGCTCGGCAACGGCGAGAGCTGGACGCTGACGGTTGTCGTGGACATCGCGGCGGACGTGGCGAATGGCACGGACGTGCGCAACACCGCCACGGTGTCGACGCCGGCCGCGCCCGGATCGGACATCTCCCCGTACGACCCGAACCCGGACAACAACACCGATTCGGCCACCGGCACCGTCACGACGAAGGCGGACCTCGCCATCGTGAAGTCGGGCCCGGACACGGCGACCGCAGGTCAGCTGGCCACGTGGACCGTCACCGTCACCAACCAGGGACCGTCGGTCTCGCGGGGGTCTGCCACCAAGCCGATCGTCGTGACCGATGTGCTTCCCGCGGGGCTCTCCGGGGCGAGCGTCGCGGTGCCCAACGGTAGTGGTGTCGACTGCTCCCTCACCGCGGCGGAGCTGACGTGTGAGATCCCGCGCGACCTGGCTCCGAACGAGTCCATCTCGATCACGCTGCAGACGCGCGTCGCCGCGTCGGTCGTCTCGGGAACCACGATCCGGAACACGGCGACCGTGACTCCCGAGATCACGGCGGACCCTGATGCCAGCAACAACTCGGGATCTGCGCCGGTCGTCATCGGCACAGCGGACAAGCTGAGCATCAGCAAGAAGATCGTGGACCCGACCGCCGCGAACGACCTCATCGTGGTCACGCCCGGCGAGACCATGACCTACGAGGTCACCGTTCAGGCACAGGGTCCGTCCGACTCCCGCAACGTCGTGGTGACCGATGTGCTGCCCGAAGGCACCACCTTCGCCCGCCTCGGCGACGGCATGGACGACTGGACCGCGTCCGCGAACGGGCGCAACGTGACCTTCACGCACGGCGATCTCGCCGCGGGTGGGACCGCGACGTTGGTCTACGTCGTGGACATCGATCCGGCTACCACGGGAACCATCACCGACCCGGAGGCGCTGGCGAAGATCGTCAACGCGGCGCAGGCCCGTTCCGACGGCGACCGCACGAACGTCGTCGAGGTGCCCGCGGGCGTGCAGGCGAAGATCGACATGTCGGTGACCTGGACCGATGTGCCGGCGAAGGCCGTGCCCGGTGGCGATCCGTTCGACGTGACGTTGAACATCGCGAACGCCGGTCCGTCCACCTCCCACGACGGCGTGACCGTGGTCACCCTGCCCGTCGGCACGACACTGGCCGGCGACGTGCAGGACGGCGATGTGGTGGACGGCTGGAGCGTCAGCACCGTCGATGGAAAGCAGACGCTCACGCGTCCGACGCCGTATGCGCCGGGGGAGTCGCACGACTTCACCCTCACGCTGCAGGTGGCCACGGATGTCAACGGCACCGTCGACCTCGGTGTCCAGGTCTCGACCTCGAACGACACCAAGCTCGACAACAATGTGTCGTTCGCTCCGATCGAGCTGACGCCGAAGGCCGCGCTGTCCGTCGTGAAGACGCCGGATGCCACCACGGTGGTGTCGGGGACCGACGTGACGTGGACGATCGTGGTCAGCAACAACGGACCCTCGACGGCCTACGACACCCAGCTCACCGATCAGATGCCGCAGGGGCTGAAGATCACGGACGTCACGCTCGGTGACGCTCCGGCCGGAAGCCGTGTGATCGGCTTCGACGCCGACACCATGAACATCTCGTTCGCCGATCTTCCGTTGAACGGGACCGCGAGCGTGCGCGTGACCACTCGCGTCGGTACGGGCGTCCTGGATGCCACGAGCCTCACGAACACCGCGGTCGCCACCACAGGCTCGTCTGTCGACGACACCACCGGTGATCGTGTCCCCTACCCGGGCAGCGGAACCATCGTGACCGATGCGGTCAGCGGCCTGGATATCCACAAGAAGGCCATCACGCCGACCATCGACGCCGGCGACTACGCGACGTGGGAAATCGTGGTGGAGAACCACGGTCCGTCGGATGCCGCTCTGCCGATCACGATCACCGATGCGATCCCCGACGGTCTGGACTTCGTCCGCGCCGATTCCGGATCGGGGCCCATTTCCTGGGACTGCCAGGTGACGGACGGCACGCTCACGTGTGTGCTGGTGGGCGTTGACGGCGAGCAGGTGGCGCTGCCCGCGAACACCAGCGCTCCCTTCCTCACCGTGGTGACCTCGACGGCTCCGAGCCTGGACGCTCAGACCATCACCAACACCGCCGCGGTCACCTCGCCCAGCGATGCCGGGGATGAGGACTCCGCCGACATCACGGTGATCACGCGCGCTGATCTGCGGATCAGCAAGACGCACGACGTCGATATCCCGGCGATTGCCGGAACGCCGTTCGCGTGGACGCTGACGGTCACCAACGAGGGCGTCAGCGAATCGCGCGCCGATGCCGAGCACCCGATCACGGTGACGGACGTGCTGCCCGCCGGCGTCACGCTGGCTTCCGACGCCTCTGGGTGTGCGGTCACCGGTGAGCAGGATGGGCGTCAGATTGTGACGTGCCTTATCACGTCGACGATGGCTCCGGGGGACTCGGTGTCGTTCGAGGTGCCGGTGCTGCTGGCTGCGGATCTTGAGGGTGACGTCGCGAACACGGCGTCTGTCGCTCCGGGGATCACGCCGTTGCCGGACGAGGAGCCGCGCGAGAGCACGGATCTCGTCACGGTTGCTGCGGAGGCTGATCTGTCGGTGGTGAAGACGGCGAACGCCGAGTCCGCGACGGCGGGTGAGGAGTTCTCGTGGACGATCGCGGTGACCAACCACGGTCCGTCGGTGTCCCATGCGGATGCTGGGGACCCGATCACGATCACCGATCTGCTGCCGGCGGGTGTCTCGTTCGTCTCTGCTGCGGGCGACGGTTGGACCTGTGACGTGAACCTTGTCGGTCTGCTGGTGTGCCAGCTGACGGCCGATCTGCCGGTCGGTGCTGCGGCGCCGATCACGGTGACGGGTCTGGTCGCGAGCGAGGTGACGGCCGATATGGTGAACACCGCGATGGTGGCACCGGGTCTCACCCTGCAGCCCGCGGAGAACACGCAGCCGGACTCGTCGACGGTCACGACGCCCACGCTGGCGATCGCGGATCTGTCGATCGTGAAGACGGTGCTCGAGTCGTTCACCGCGGGCTCCGAGGGTGCGTACCGCTTCGTCGTGAACAACGCCGGTCCGTCCGATGCGGTGAACACGGTGATCACGGACCAGCTGCCCGCGGGGCTGACCTACGTCGGTTCGGACTCCTCGTGCACGGTCGAGGGTCAGCTGGTCACGTGCGTGCTCGGGACGGTTGCGGCGGGTGCGCAGGTCGTGGTGGACATCGCCGTGAGCGCCTCGGAATCTGCCACGGGTGACATCGTGAACACGGCCACCGTCGGTTCCGACACCACCGACCCTGACCCGTCGAACAACACCTCGACGGTGCCGGGAACGGTCGCGGAGGTCGCGGACCTGCAGATCGTGAAGTCGCACGCTCCCGAGCTGCGCGCGATTGCCGGGACCCCGTTCGCGTGGACGCTGACCGTGACCAACAACGGCCCGAGCGACTCGCGTGCCACCGAGGCGCACCCGATCGTGGTGACCGACGTGCTGCCCATGGGTGTCACGCTCTCGTCGGAGGGTACCGACTGTGCGGTCACCGGTGAGCAGGATGGGCGTCAGATCGTCACGTGCCTGATCACCTCGACCCTGGCTCCGGGTGCTTCCGTGTCGTTCACCGTTCCGGTGCAGCTGGCTGCCGACCTGGAGGGCGACATCGTCAACACAGCGTCGGTGACTCCGGGGATCACCCCGCTGCCCGATGAGAAGCCGCGCGAGAGCGCGGACACCGTCACTGTTTCTCCTGAGGCCGATCTCTCGATCGTGAAGACGGCGAACGCCGACTCCGCGACCGCGGGTGAGGACTTCTCGTGGACCATCCAGGTCACCAACCACGGACCCTCTGTATCGCATGCCGAAGCCGAACACCCCATCACCGTGACCGATGTGCTCCCCGCGGGTGTGACGTTCGTCTCGGCGACGGGTGACGGCTGGACCTGCGAGACCGGCGCTGAGGGCACCGTCGTGTGCCAGCTGGCTCAGGACCTGGCCGTCGGTGCTGCCGCGCCGATCACGCTCACCGGTCATGTGGCCGCGGGAGTGACGGGCGAACTCGTCAACACCGCGAGCGTCACTCCGGGCCGCACCCCGCAGCCCGAGGGCAGCGAGGGGCCGGACTCGTCCACGAGCGTCACTCCGGTGATCGCTGCGGCTGACGTCTCGATCGTGAAGACGGTGTCGCAGAGCTTCACGGCGGGCACCGCGGGGGCGTACCTGTTCACGGTGACGAACCTCGGTCCGTCCGATGCGGTCGGCGTGGTCGTCACGGATGAGCTGCCCGAGGGACTCACGTTCGTGAGCTCCGACGGCTCCTGCGAAGCGGACGGCCAGCTGGTCACGTGCGCGCTGGGAACGCTGGCGAGCGGTGCGGTCGTGGTCGTCGAGCTCCAAGTGCAGGCGTCTGACGACCTGAGCGGCGACGTCGCTAACACCGCCACGGTGACCTCGGACACCCCCGACTCCGACCCGTCGAACAACACATCGACGGTGACCGGAACGGTGGCCGAGGTGGCAGACCTCTCGATCGTGAAGACGGCGACTGAGGCGAAGATCGGTGAGCGCATCACCTACACGCTGCAGGTGACCAACGCCGGATCGTCCATCGCTCGCGGTGTGATCGTGAGCGACGCGGTGCCCGCATCTCTCACGGGCGTCTCCGCTGCAGGCGACGGGTGGACCTGCGTCGTCGGCGACGGCGATGTGGTCACGTGCCAGCTGCCCGAGCTCGCCGTCGGCGCCACGGCCACGGTGACAGTCACGGCCACGGTCTCGGCCGCCGCGTACCCGGCGGTGGAGAACACCGCCACGGTGACGGCGGCAACGCCGGAGGACCTCAGCACGGTGGGGGACAACACCTCCACGGTCACCTCGCCGGTTCCTGCGCTCAGCACGCTGACTATCGAGAAGCGTCTCATTGGTCAGCTGGTGACGGGTCGTACGGCGACGTACGAGATCACCGTCGGCAACAGCGGACCCACCGAGGATGCCGGTCCTCTCACGGTGACCGACGAGCTGCCCGCCGGGCTGACGTTCGCGTCGGCGGGCGGCACCTCGGATACCTGCAGTGTGCAGGGCCGCACGATCACGTGTGTGATTCCCGGCCTCGCGGCCGGCGAGGAGCGAGTGATCACCGTCACCGCGACCGTCGATGGCGGAGCGCGCGGCGAACTCGTCAACACCGCATCGGTGTCGTCGGACTCGATGAGCAACGAGGAGCCGCCGACGGCCTCGGCCCGCGGCACCGTGACGGTCGAGGAACTGTCGGTGACGGGCGTCTCGCTCGGCTACGGCGCCCCGATCGCCGTGATGCTGCTCGCCGCCGGCGCCGCGCTGCTGGTGCTCCGCCGTCGGACGCTGTCCCGCCGATGAGGTGATCAGCTTCACGACGTGAAGTATGTCGATGCCCCTCCGAAGCCGCACTCCGGAGGGGCATCGCCGTGTCCGGGGTGTGTCCCTGCGAACTGCGGCGGTGTCGCGAAACGAGGACATTTCGCCCAACGGAGGATCAATGCGTCCGATCCGTGCCCGGGTCGGCGAAATGTCCTCTGTTCGGATCCCGCTCGTGTCGGTGTGGTTTTCATCCCTGCGCCGGCTGTGGTGTCCTGCCGCCTGCGGGCGCGTCGCAAAACGAGGACATTTCACCCAACGGAGGATCAATCCGTCCGATCCGTGCCCGGGATGGCGAATTGTCCTCCGTTCGGATCGCGCCCGTGTCGGTGTGGTTCATCCGTGGTGCCGGCTGTGGTGTCCTGCCCGGCTGCGGGCGCGGCGCGGCGCGAACGGAGGATATTTCACCCAACGGAGGATCAATACGTCCGATCCGTGCCCGGGACGGCGAAATGTCCTCCGTTCGCATCACGCCCGTGTCGGTGTGGTCTTCATCCCTGCGCCGGCTGTGGCGTCTTGCCGCCTGCGGGCGCGTCGCGAAACGAGGACGTTTCACCCAACGGAGGATCAATACGTCGGATCCGGGCCTGGGACGGCGAATTGTCCTCCGTTCGGATCGCGCCCATGTCGGTGCGGATCACCCGCGCGTGACTCAGCGGGGGCGCGCGTGGCGGCGCTGGGCGACGGCTCGAGCCACCGTGCGGTAGACGGCCGCCCAGTCGTGGATGACCTGCGCATAGGTGAAGCGGAGGACCGTGTAGCCCCGCAGCGCCAGCTCCGCATCGTGGCGCACGTCGCGCGTGCGCGTCGCTGAGGACGAATGGAACTCGTGACCGTCAACCTGAAGGACGAGCCAGTCGCCCAGGAGCGCGTCGACCCGGTGGTCTGCGACGAGGACCTGGGGCCGAATCCGACAGTTGAGTGGTGCCAACCCGCGAGCGAGGATCGTCTCCAAGCCGGAGTCGGCGAGGCCGGTGACCTCTTCGGCTAATCGACGCGCGGCGGGCGAGGCCCACACGACGAGTCGCAGTGACGCTGCCGACAGCTTCTCGGTGCGGCACGCCGATTCCCAGATGATGAGTGCGCTCTCCGGGTCGCAGCAGGTCGCGATGTGCTGCAGTGAATCCTCGACCGACTCGATGAGCGCGCCGCGGGGTACCGCGACGAGCGGCCGGTTCCGATGGAGGTGGTCGGACGTCGCGGCGGGGGAGGAGTGCGGACTCACATGGAGGTGGCGGCCTCGTGGGATCGAATCGGGCATCCACCAGCCACGCGACGCCGCCGCCGTCACGCAGGCCACGCGCCCGTTCACCTGCGCTGCGGCGACGAGATCTGCGTCGACCTGGTGCGACGCGATCCAGTTCCGCCCGATCGTGGTCACCTCGTGCGCCGCCACGGCGGGCCGGATGTGGCGGGCGTCGAATCCGGCATCCCACGCCTGCTTCCGATGCGCGATCCCGCCCTGCTGCTGGAGCCATGTCAGGAGGTTCATGGTCGAATCCTCCGCGTGCATCCGGGCGTTTCCGGGTTACGTGGGCACCGTCGCGGATGGATCTAATGGTGACCGGCACTGTGGAGGAACGGGTGGGTGCTGCGGAGGGCGGCAACGCCTGTCCCGAACGGAGGACATTTCACGCTGATCGGACCACTTCGGCGCATTTCGTCCTCGTTTCGCGACAATGTCCTCGGATGGCGACAATGTCCTCGTTTGGCGACGACGCCCTGGCCTCGATGCCGCGGAGCGAGCCGTGGGGAGGAGCCGAACCCCGGAATCCCGGCCGAAGCCGGGAATCACCCGAGCGCGACACGCCCGGGTTTGCAGTACCGTTCCCGGGGTGGCAAACTAGTGAGGTTCCACATTTCTGCGTGCCGTCATGTCCTCATGACCATGCGGGATCACTACCACGGCAGTGCACAGGCGGCGCGAGAGCGTCAGGGTCTGGGCCGCGGGTAGCAGGACGCAATCCGATACTCGCATGAGGGCTCTGCTTTCGTGCGGCCATCGGTAGCCGGCCCACGCCGGCGATGACAGCAGAACAGTGGTGCAGCATCGCACGGCCATGAGTCGTGTGCGAGTGCCAGAGGCGCAACCCGCGCCCCGTGCGTCCAATGCCCCCAGAGGTACGACGCGGAAAGAGAGATAAAGATGGCGGGACAGAAGATCCGCATCCGACTGAAGTCGTATGACCACGAGGTCATCGACTCTTCGGCGCGCAAGATCGTCGACACCGTGACCCGGGCGGGCGCTACCGTCGTGGGTCCGGTTCCACTCCCCACGGAGAAGAACGTGGTGGCGGTCATCCGCTCGCCCCACAAGTACAAGGACAGCCGCGAGCACTTCGAGATGCGCACCCACAAGCGCCTCATCGACATCATCGACCCGACGCCCAAGGCCGTCGATTCGCTGATGCGCCTCGACCTGCCCGCTGATGTCAACATCGAGATCAAGCTGTAAGGCCGGTATCGAACATGACTGACATCAACACGAAGGTTTCCCAGGGTCTGCTGGGCACCAAGCTCGGCATGACCCAGGTCTGGAACGAGAACGGCAAGCTCATCCCGGTCACCGTGATCGAGCTCGCTCCCAACGTGGTCACTCAGGTCCGCTCGGCCGAGCGTGACGGCTACAACGCCGTCCAGATCGCCGCCGGTCAGATCGACCCGCGTAAGGTCACCAAGCCCCTCACCGGTCACTTCGAGGCTGCCGGCGTCACGCCGCGTCGCCACGTGACGGAGATCCGCACCGCTGACGCTGCCGAGTACACGCTCGGTCAGGAGCTCACCGTTGACGGCGTCTTCGAGGCCGGTCAGCTGGTCGACGTCGTCGGCACCAGCAAGGGCAAGGGCACCGCGGGTGTCATGAAGCGCCACAACTTCAAGGGCGTTTCGGCATCTCACGGTTCTCACCGCAACCACCGCAAGCCCGGTTCCATCGGTGCTTCCTCGACCCCGAGCCGTGTCTTCAAGGGCATGCGCATGGCTGGTCGTATGGGTGGCGAGCGCGTGACCGTCCTCAACCTCACGGTGCACGCCATCGACGCCGAGAAGGGACTCATGCTCGTCAAGGGCGCCGTCCCCGGTGCACGTGGCCGCATCGTCTACGTCCGCAACGCAGTGAAGGGCGCGTGAGCATGGCTGACACGACTCTCAAGCTCGACGTTCAGGGCGCTGCAGGCAAGAAGGCCGGTTCGGTCGATCTGCCCGCTGAGCTCTTCGACGTCAAGACCAACGTTCCGCTGATCCACCAGGTCGTCGTCGCGCAGCAGGCTGCCGCGCGTCAGGGCACCCACTCGACCAAGCGTCGTGGTGAGGTCTCCGGTGCCGGCCGCAAGCCGTTCAAGCAGAAGGGCACCGGTAACGCTCGTCAGGGCTCCATCCGTGCTCCTCACATGACCGGTGGTGGCATCGTCCACGGACCGAAGCCGCGCGACTACTCGCAGCGCACCCCCAAGAAGATGATCGCCGCCGCCCTGCTGGGTGCGCTGAGCGACCGTGTTCGTGGCGAGCGCGTGCACGTCGTCGACAGCTTCGGCATCGAGGGCACCCCCTCGACCAAGAAGGCTGCCGCGCTGCTGGCTTCGTTCCCGGGCAAGAACACGCTCGTCGTGCTCACCCGTGACGACGAGATCAGCGCCCTGTCGGTTCGCAACCTCGTGAACCTGCACGCGCTGTACTTCGACCAGCTCAACGCCTACGACGTGATCGTCTCCGACGACATCGTCTTCACCAAGGCCGCTTTCGACGCGTTCGTCGCATCGAAGTCCGCCGCTGAGGAGGTCTCGGCATGACCGCGATCAACAAGGACCCGCGCGACATCATCCTGAAGCCGGTCGTCTCGGAGAAGTCCTACGGACTCATCGACGAGGGCAAGTACACCTTTGAGGTGGACCCCCGCGCGTCGAAGACCGAGATCAAGCTGGCCATCGAGAAGATCTTCTCGGTCAAGGTGGCGTCGGTCAACACGCTCAACCGCGTCGGCAAGGCCCGTCGCACCCGCTTCGGCACGGGCAAGCGCAAGGACACCAAGCGCGCCATCGTGACCCTGAAGTCCGGCACCATCGACATCTTCACAGCTGTCGGCTGAGGACCGGAGGAGTAGAGAAACATGGCTATTCGCAAGTACAAGCCCACGACCCCGGGTCGTCGCGGTTCGTCGGTGGCCGACTTCGCTGAGATCACACGATCGACGCCTGAGAAGTCGCTGCTTCGTCCGCTGTCGAAGACCGGTGGACGTAACAACCAGGGCCGCATCACGACCCGTCACATCGGTGGTGGCCACAAGCGCCAGTACCGTGTCATCGACTTCCGTCGCAATGACAAGGACGGCGTGAACGCCAAGGTCGCTCACATCGAGTACGACCCCAACCGCACCGCTCGTATCGCGCTGCTTCACTACGTGGACGGCACCAAGCGCTACATCCTGGCTCCGAACAAGATCCAGCAGGGCGACATCATCGAGTCGGGTGCTTCGGCTGACATCAAGCCGGGCAACAACCTGCCGCTGAAGAACATCCCCACCGGTACGGTCATCCACGCCATCGAGCTCCGCCCCGGCGGCGGTGCGAAGATCGCGCGTTCGGCTGGTGTCTCGGTGCGTCTCGTCGCCAAGGACGGCCCCTACGCCCAGCTGCGTATGCCCTCCGGTGAGATCCGCAACGTCGACGTCCGCTGCCGCGCGACGATCGGCGAGGTCGGCAACGCCGAGCAGTCGAACATCAACTGGGGTAAGGCCGGCCGTATGCGCTGGAAGGGCGTTCGCCCGACCGTGCGTGGTGTCGCCATGAACCCGGTCGACCACCCGCACGGTGGTGGTGAGGGTAAGACCTCCGGTGGACGTAACCCTGTGACCCCGTGGGGTCAGAAGGAAGGCCGTACGCGTCACGCCAACAAGGAAAGTGACAAGTACATCGTCCGTCGCCGCAATGCTGGCAAGAAGCGTAAGTAGGAGTCAAGAAGATGCCTCGCAGTCTTAAGAAGGGCCCCTTCGTCGACGAGCACCTGCTTCGCAAGGTTGTCTCGCAGAACGAAGCTGGGACGAAGAACGTCATCAAGACGTGGTCGCGCCGCTCGATGATTGTGCCGAACATGCTCGGTCACACCATCGCCGTGCACGACGGCCGCAAGCACATCCCGGTGTTCGTCACCGAGTCGATGGTCGGTCACAAGCTGGGCGAGTTCGCGCCCACCCGCACCTTCCGCGGTCACGTGAAGGACGACAAGAAGGGCCGTCGCCGCTAAGGCGACGCAGAGGAGAGAAAAATGGTGGAGTCCATCGCACGTGTGCGACACATCCGCGTGACCCCTCAGAAGGCTCGTCGTGTCGTTGCACTGATCAAGGGCAAGCAGGCCGAGGAGGCGCTGGCGATCCTCAAGTTCGCAGCGCAGTCGGCTTCTGACCCGATCTACAAGCTCGTCGCGTCGGCCATGGCCAACGCACGAGTCACCGCCGACAAGAACGGCGAGTTCCTGGACGAGCGTGACCTGTACGTGAAGAACGCGTACGTCGACGAGGGTACGACGCTCAAGCGTTTCCAGCCCCGTGCACAGGGTCGCGCCTTCCAGATCAAGAAGCGCACGAGCCACATCACGGTCGTGCTCTCGACGCCGGAGGCCGCTGACACGGCTGCCGGCTCCAGCAAGAAGGCGAGCAAGTAATGGGACAGAAGGTCAACCCGTACGGCTTCCGCCTCGGAATCACGACCGACCACGTGTCGCGTTGGTTCTCGGACTCGACGAAGCCCGGCCAGCGTTACGCCGACTACGTCGCCGAGGACATCCGCATCCGCAAGCTTCTGCAGACGCAGCTGGACCGTGCCGGCGTCAGCAACATCGAGATCGAGCGCACCCGCGACCGCGTTCGTGTGGACATCCACACGGCGCGCCCGGGTATCGTCATCGGTCGTCGTGGTGCTGAGGCCGAGCGCATCCGCGCTGACCTCGAGAAGCTCACCGGCAAGCAGATCCAGCTGAACATCCTCGAGGTGCGCAACCCCGAGGCCGACGCTCAGCTGGTCGCGCAGGGCATCGCCGAGCAGCTCTCTGCTCGTGTGGCGTTCCGTCGCGCGATGCGCAAGGGTCTGCAGGGCGCTCAGCGCGCCGGCGCCAAGGGCATCCGCATCCAGGTCTCCGGCCGCCTCGGCGGCGCCGAGATGAGCCGTTCGGAGTTCTACCGCGAGGGTCGTGTGCCGCTGCACACGCTGCGCGCGAACATCGACTACGGCTTCTACGAGGCGAAGACCACCTTCGGCCGCATCGGCGTGAAGGTCTGGATCTACAAGGGCGACCTCACCAACAAGGAACTCGCACGCGAGCAGGCCAACGCGCCCAAGGCTCGTCGTGACGACCGTGGCGACCGCCGTCGTGGCCCGCGTAACAACGCGGCCACCGAGGCACCGGTCGCGGAAGGAGCTTCGGCGTAATGCTCATCCCCCGCAAGGTCAAGTACCGCAAGCAGCACCACCCCGGTCGCTCGGGCCATGCTACCGGTGGCACCAAGGTGTCCTTCGGCGAGTTCGGCATCCAGGCGATCACCCCGGCCTACGTGACCAACCGTCAGATCGAGGCAGCTCGTATCGCGATGACCCGTCACATCAAGCGTGGCGGAAAGGTGTGGATCAACATCTACCCCGACCGTCCGCTGACCAAGAAGCCGGCCGAAACCCGCATGGGTTCCGGTAAGGGTTCACCCGAGTGGTGGGTCGCCAACGTCAAGCCGGGTCGCGTCCTCTTCGAGGTCGCGGGCGTGAGCGAGGAGCTCGCACGCGAGGCCCTCACCCGTGCCATCCACAAGCTGCCCCTGAAGGCACGCATCATCAAGCGCGAGGAAGGCGACGCATAATGGCGATCGGTACCAAGCAGCTCGCCACGAGCGAGCTCGACACTTTCGAAGACCAGCGCCTCCTCGAGGAGGTCCGTAAGGCCAAGGAAGAGCTGTTCAACCTGCGCTTCCAGTCCGCCACGGGTCAGCTCGAGAGCCACGGCCGCATCCGCGCCGTCAAGCGCGACATCGCGCGTCTGTACACCGTGATCCGTGAGCGCGAGCTCGGCATTCGTGCCACGCCCGCTCCCGTCGAGGCGGCCCCCAAGGCCAAGAAGGCGACGAAGGCGAAGAAGGCTGACGCTGACGCGCCGAAGGAGGAGGCCGAGTAATGGCTGACAAGAAGGACGAGACGGTGGCCCCCGAGCTCGAGCGCGGTTACCGCAAGGCTCGTCGTGGCTACGTCGTCAGCGACAAGATGGACAAGACCATCGTCGTCGAGGTTGAGGACCGCGTTAAGCACCCCCTCTACGGCAAGGTCATCCGCCGCACCTCGAAGGTCAAGGCGCACGACGAGACCAACAGCGCCGGCATCGGCGACCTGGTTCTCATCAACGAGACCCGTCCGCTGAGCGCTACCAAGCGCTGGCGCCTGGTCGAGATCCTCGAGAAGGCCAAGTAAGCCCTCGGCTTACTTGGAATCCAAGGAGTAACAAGTGATTCAGACTGAATCCCGCCTCAAGGTCGCCGACAACACCGGTGCCAAGGAGCTGCTCACCATCCGCGTTCTCGGTGGCTCCAGCCGTCGTTACGCGGGTCTCGGTGACATCATCGTGGCCACCGTGAAGGACGCCATCCCGGGCGGAAACGTGAAGAAGGGCGACGTGGTCAAGGCCGTCGTCGTCCGCACGAAGAAGCAGACGCGCCGTCCTGACGGTTCGTACATCAAGTTCGACGAGAACGCTGCCGTCATCCTGAAGAGCGACGGGGAGCCCCGCGGCACCCGCATCTTCGGACCGGTCGGCCGCGAACTTCGTGACAAGAAGTTCATGAAGATCGTCTCGCTGGCACCGGAGGTCATCTGATCATGGCGAAGATCAAAAAGGGTGACCTGGTTCAGGTCATCACGGGTCGCAAGCAGGACAAGGGCGGCGACCGCGGCAAGCAGGGCAAGGTCCTCGCGGTCCTCGCCGAGTCGAACCGTGTGGTCGTCGAGGGTGTGAACTACTCGACGCGCCACACGCGTGTCGGCCAGTCGCAGCGCGGCACCAAGACGGGTGGCATCGAGACCATCGAAGCCCCCATCCACATTTCGAACGTCGCCATCGTGGACCCCTCGTCGAAGAAGCCGACCAAGGTCGGTCACCGCGTCGAGGAGCAGACGAAGGACGGCGTGAAGCGCACCGTTCGCGTGCGCTACGCAAAGAAGAGCGGTAAGGACCTCTGATGGCAACGGCTGAGCCCCGCCTGAAGGCGAAGTACAAGTCCGAGATCGCACCGGCACTGCAGAAGGAGTTCGGCTACCCGAACGTCATGCAGATCCCCGGTCTGGTCAAGATCGTCGTCAACACCGGTGTCGGTGAAGCGGCTCGTGACTCCAAGGTGATCGAGGGTGCGGTCGCAGACCTCACCGCGATCACGGGTCAGAAGCCGATCGTCACCAAGGCCCGTAAGTCCATCGCGCAGTTCAAGCTGCGCGAGGGTCAGGCCATCGGTGCGCACGTCACCCTCCGCGGTGACCGCGCCTGGGAGTTCATGGACCGTCTGGTCTCGCTCGCCCTGCCGCGTATCCGCGACTTCCGTGGTCTGTCAGACAAGCAGTTCGACGGCAACGGAAACTACACGTTCGGTCTGCAGGAGCAGTCGGTCTTCCACGAGATCGATCAGGACAAGATCGACCGCGTTCGCGGTTTCGACATCACTGTCGTCACCACCGCGAAGACGGACGCCGAGGGACGCGCGCTGCTGAAGCAGTTCGGGTTCCCGTTCAAGTCGGACGACGCTCAGGCGTAATCCGGCGGGAACGCCCACCTGAGATCACCTCTCTGCCGACTCCCTGCGTTTTGTGCGCGGGGAGTCGGCATGAGAGGATCGATCTTTGGGTATCTCCACCACAGGTCGGCCCGCCTTCCAGCGGAGTCGAAACCTGGTGAACGAAGGAAAATACATATGACAATGACAGACCCGGTCGCAGATATGCTGACCCGTCTGCGCAACGCCAACTCGGCGCACCACGACTCCGTGTCGATGCCGTCGAGCAAGCTGAAGACGCACATCGCCGAGATCCTCCAGAAGGAGGGTTACATCGCCGGATGGAACGTCGAGGATGCACGCGTCGGCAAGACGCTGACCCTCTCGCTCAAGTACGGACCCAACCGTGAGCGCTCCATCGTCGGCATCAAGCGCGTGTCGAAGCCCGGTCTTCGCGTGTACGCACGCTCCACCGAGCTGCCCACCGTCCTCGGCGGCCTGGGCATCGCGATCCTGTCCACCTCGTCTGGCCTCCTCACGGACCGCCAGGCCGACCAGAAGGGCGTGGGTGGGGAAGTCCTCGCCTACGTGTGGTGACCCGCGATGTCTCGTATCGGTCGTCTTCCCATCGACATCCCCTCGAACGTCACTGTGACCATCGAGGGCTCTGAGGTCGCCGTCAAGGGCCCCAAGGGTGAGCTGCTGCTCTCCGTGGCCAGCCCCATCGAGGTCAAGGTCGAGGAGAACCAGGTTCTGGTCACTCGTCCCGACGACGAGCGCGCTTCGCGCTCGCTGCACGGCCTGACGCGCACCCTCATCAGCAACAACATCATCGGCGTGACCGAGGGCTACACCAAGGGCCTCGAGGTTGTCGGCACCGGTTACCGTGTGGCTCAGAAGGGTGACTCCATCGAGTTCGCCCTCGGCTTCTCGCACCCCGTCCTGGTGGACCCGCCCGCGGGCATCACCCTGACGGTCGAGGGCAACAACAAGGTCACCGTGGCGGGTATCGACAAGCAGGCCGTCGGTGAGACCGCTGCCAACATCCGCAAGATCCGCAAGCCCGAGCCGTACAAGGGCAAGGGCGTGCGTTACGCCGGCGAGGTCGTGCGTCGCAAGGCCGGAAAGGCTGGTAAGTAATCATGGCTGTGAAGAGCAAGTCCGACGCCCGCGCGCGTCGTCACGCCCGTCTTCGCAAGCGCATCGTTGGCACCGCCGAGCGTCCGCGCCTGGTTGTGACGCGTTCCGCCCGCCACGTGTTCGTCCAGGTCGTGGACGACAGCAAGGGTCACACCGTTGCTTCCGCTTCGACGCTCGAGGCGGACTTCCGTGCGGCTACCGAGGACAAGACCGCCAAGGCACGTAAGGTCGGCGAGCTCGTCGCCGAGCGTGCGAAGGCGGCAGGCATCACCGAGGTCGTCTTCGACCGCGGTGGCAACCGCTACGCGGGTCGCGTCGCAGCTATTGCTGACGGCGCCCGTGAGGGAGGTCTGAGCCTGTGAGCGACAACAAGGAGACCGAAGTGACCGAGACCGCAGCCCCCGCGGCTGAGGCGGCGGCGACCACCGAGCGCGAGCGCGAGCCGCGTCGTGGTGGACGCGAGCGCAACCCGAACCGTGACCGCGGTTCGCGTGACCGCGCAGAGAGCCAGTTCCTCGAGCGCGTCGTCACGATCAACCGCGTGTCGAAGGTCGTCAAGGGTGGACGCCGCTTCAGCTTCACGGCCCTCGTGGTCGTGGGCGACGGCAACGGCCTCGTCGGCGTCGGCTACGGCAAGGCGCGCGAGGTTCCGCTGGCGATCTCGAAGGGTGTCGAGGAGGCGAAGCGTAACTTCTTCCGCGTTCCCCGCATCCTGAAGACGATCCCGCACCCCGTTCAGGGTGAGGCCGCTGCAGGCGTCGTCCTGCTGCGTCCGGCTGCTGCCGGTACCGGTGTTATCGCCGGTGGTCCGGTTCGCGCCGTGCTCGAGTGCGCTGGTATCCACGATGTCCTGTCGAAGTCCCTCGGCTCGTCGAACACGATCAACATCGTGCACGCGACCGTTGCGGCACTGAAGCAGCTCGAGGAGCCGCGTGCCGTGGCCGCTCGCCGTGGCCTGGATTACGACCAGGTCGCTCCGGCGAAGATCCTCAAGGCGGAGGCCCAGGCCGCCGCCGATGCAGCAGCTGAGAAGGTTGGTGCCTGATGGCCTCGCGTCTCAAGGTGACCCAGATCAAGTCCAAGGTCAGCGAGAAGCAGAACCAGCGCGACACGCTGCGTTCGCTCGGTCTGAAGCGGATCGGCGACTCGGTCGTCCGTCCGGACGACGCGCAGACGCGCGGTTACGTCAAGACCGTCGCTCACCTCGTCAAGGTTGAGGAGATCGACTAATGGCAGAGAAGAAGGACGAGACCGTGGAGACGGTCGACGCCCCGAAGAAGGCTGCCGCCAAGAAGCCGGCCGCCAAGAAGGCTCCCGCCAAGGCCGAGGCTCCCGCCTCGCGCCCGCAGGTGCTGAAGGTCCACCACCTGCGTCCCGTCCCGGGCGCTCACACCGCGAAGACCCGTGTCGGTCGCGGTGAGGGCTCCAAGGGTAAGACCGCGGGTCGCGGTACCAAGGGTACGAAGGCGCGCTATTCGGTGCGTCCCGGCTTCGAGGGTGGGCAGATGCCGCTGCACATGCGCACCCCGAAGCTGCGCGGGTTCAAGAACCCGTTCCGCGTGGAGTACCAGGTCGTGAACCTGGACAAGCTCTCGGAGCTGTACCCGGCCGGTGGCGATGTGACCATCGCCGACCTGGTCGCCAAGGGTGCTGTGCGCAAGAACGAGAAGGTCAAGGTTCTCGGCAACGGTGACATCACCGTTAAGCTGAACGTCCAGGTGGACAAGGTCTCCAGCTCTGCTGAGCAGAAGATCGTCGCCGCCGGTGGTTCGGTAGGCTGAGGCTCAGAGCCTGAGTCGTGAAACGGGCGGCCGGGGTCAAGACCCCGGCCGCCCGTTCCCCGCTTTTAGACGTTTCGTCAGGAGGACGAGTTTGTTCAGCGCAATCGCGCGGATCTTCCGCACCCCGGATCTTCGGCGCAAGATCGGTTTCACACTGCTGATCATCGCCATCTATCGCCTGGGTGCGCACATCCCGGCTCCGTTCGTGGACTTCCCGAACGTGCAGGCCTGTGTCGCGAGTGCATCGACCTCTGAAGGTCTGCTCTCGCTCGTCAACCTGTTCTCCGGTGGGGCACTGCTCCAGCTGTCGATCTTCGCCCTCGGTGTCATGCCGTACATCACGGCGACGATCATCACGCAGCTGCTGCGAGTGGTCATCCCGCACTTCGAGACGCTCTACAAGGAAGGCCAGGCCGGTCAGGCGCGTCTCACGCAGTACACGCGTTACCTGACGATCGCGCTGGCGCTCCTGCAGTCGACCACCCTCGTCACGGTGGCTCGCACCGGGCAGCTGTTCGGCACCGGCGGTCCCGCCGCGTGTGAGAACCTGCTGACCAACACCGCCTGGTGGGCGCAGTTGATGATGATCATCACGCTGACCGCCGGTACCGGTCTGATCATGTGGTTCGCCGAGCTGGTCACCGAGCGTGGCATCGGAAACGGCATGTCCCTGCTGATCTTCACGTCCATCGCCGCCGGCTTCCCGGCATCGATGTGGGCCATCTGGACTGCCAAGAGCCCCGAGGTCTTCTTCCTCGTGCTGGCCGTCGGCATCCTGGTCGTCGCGCTCGTGGTGTTCGTCGAACAGTCGCAGCGTCGTATCCCGGTCCAGTACGCCAAGCGCATGGTCGGTCGTCGCACGTACGGCGGCACCAACACCTACATCCCGATCAAGGTCAACATGGCCGGTGTGGTGCCGGTCATCTTCGCCTCGTCGCTGCTGTACTTGCCCGCCCTCATCGCCCAGTTCAACCAGAACCCGGACAAGGACGGCAACATCCCGGGCTGGGTCGTCTGGATCCAGACGTACCTCGTGAAGGGCGACCACCCGCTCTACATGTTCCTGTACTTCCTGCTGATCGTCGGCTTCACGTTCTTCTACGTGGCCATCACGTTCAACCCGGTCGAGGTCGCCGACAACATGAAGAAGTACGGCGGATTCATCCCCGGCATCCGTGCTGGCAAGCCGACGTCTGACTACCTCGAGTACGTGATCAACCGCATCACCACTCCGGGTGCCATCTACCTCGGTCTCGTGGCTCTGCTCCCGCTCATCGCCTTGGCCACGGTCGGCGCGAACCAGAACTTCCCGTTCGGCGGCGCTTCCATTCTCATCATCGTCGGTGTGGGGCTGGAGACCGTCAAGCAGATCGACGCGCAGCTTCAGCAGCGCCACTACGAAGGGCTCCTCCGATGACGAACTCCTCTGCACGCTTCCTGATCGTCGGCCCGCAGGGCTCCGGAAAGGGAACGCAGGGGGTCCGCATCGCGGACGCGTTCGGCATCCCGGTGGTCTCCACCGGCGACATCTTCCGCGCGAACATCAAGCAGGGCACGGACCTCGGCAAGAAGGTCCAAGCCATCACCGCCGCCGGTGACCTCGTCTCGGACGAGCTCACCGGGGAGCTGGTGAGCGACCGCCTCTCGCAGGAGGACGCTGCTGCGGGCTTCCTGCTGGATGGCTACCCGCGCAACCGTGCGCAGGTGGGGCACCTGGATGAGATTCTGACCGATCAGGGCGTCGCCCTGGACGCTGTGATCGCGCTGGACGTTCCCCGCGAGGAGTCCATCGCCCGGATCGCGCTGCGGGCGCAGGAGCAGGGTCGTGAGGACGACACACCGGATGCCATCGCTCACCGTCTGGAGATCTACGAGCGGGAGACCGCTCCGATCCTTGCGATGTACGCGGAGCGTGGCGTGCTCGACACGATCGACGGCGTCGGAACTCTGGATGAGATCACCGAGCGCATCTTCGCAGCGCTGGCCGCACGCGGCCTGGCTCCCGTCACGGTCTGATGCGCCTCTTTCCCAACTCGCAGTACAAGACTCCAGCCCAGCTGCGCCAGATGGTCGTGGCTGGGCGGATCACGTGCGCCATGCTGGACGCGGTCGCAGCGACCATCCGCCCCGGCATCACGACGCTGGACCTGGATGCCGCAGCCGAGGCGGAGATGCTCCGCCACGGCGCGAAGAGCAACTTCAAGATGGTGAAGGGCTACCACCACACCACGTGCGTCTCGGTGAACGAGCAGGTGGTGCATGGCATCCCCGGACCCCTCGTGCTGCAGCCCGGCGACATCGTGTCGGTGGATGTCGGCGCCGAGTTCGACGGGTGGAACGGTGATTCCGCCCGCACGTTCGTCATCCCCGATGCGTCCCGGCCGGAGGTCGTGACGCATCGCCATGAGCTCTCGCGCGTGACCGAGACGTCGATGTGGGCGGGTATCGCCGCAATGGCGACCTCGACGCACACGCGCGACATCGGTGTGGCCATCGAGAAGTACATCCTCGAGCACCCGCTGTCGGAGCACGGTCGTCCGGCGGGCATCCTCCGCGACTTCGTCGGTCATGGCATCGGACGCAAGATGCACGAGAAGCCGAGCATCTTCAACTATGAGGCCGGCGGCCCGGGTGCCGAGATCGAACCCGGGCTCTGCGTGGCGATCGAGCCGATGATGACCGCCGGTACCGAGCAGGTCGTGGTCGAAGAGGATGACTGGACGATCAGCACCACGGACGGATCGATGGGCTCGCACTGGGAACATTCCGTTGCCGTGCACGACGGCGGCATCTGGGTGCTGACGGCCGCCGACGGGGGAGCAGCTGGTCTTGCGCCGTTCGGTGTTGTGCCGGTTCCGATTTCCTGATCCGTTACATCATCGTTCTCGCTCACACCGCAGGCTCAGGCAGGTGCAGGGCAAAATGGATTCCAGCGCATTGAATGCGGCTCCGCTCTGGAGCCCACGGCACTGAACAGAGGAAGACATGGCGAAGGCTGCTGCCCGCAAGACGAACTGGTTCGCAATCTGGACCAGCGTGATCGTCGCTGTCATCGTGATCGGCGCCGGTGTGGCCGTCGTCGTGGGAAACAGCGTCGCGACGAGCTCCGGTACCGCGCCGGCCGCCTCGAACCTCGACAAGGACAGCGGCGCGCTGCTGTTCGGCGAGGGTAAGAACCGCGTCGAGACATACATCGACTTCCAGTGCCCCGCGTGCAACCAGTTCGAGGGCGCCTATGGCGAGCAGCTGGCGGAGCTTGCCGACAACAACGTCATCACCCTCGCGGTGCACCCGGTGGCGATCCTGGACCGCTTCTCGATGGGCACGAACTACTCCAGCCGCGCTGCGAACGCCTACTACTGCGTCGCAGACACCGACAGCTCGAAGCTGCAGGAGTTCACCACCACGATGTTCGCCAACCAGCCCGCGGAGAACAGCTCGGGTCTGACGGACGAGCAGATCGTCGGATTCGCGAAGGACGTCGGCGTCGACATCACGACCTGCCAGCAGGAGGCGAAGTTCGCCAAGTACGTGACCTGGTCCACGAAGAAGCTGCCCGCGAACCCGGCTACGGGAAGCGGCGCGACGCCCACCATCGTGATCGACGACGAGTACCAGCAGCTGGCGACGATCGGTGCATCTGCCAGCTTCTTCACCGACAAGTTCGGTGCGGGTACGTCCACCGAGTCGCCCGCCCCGAGCGCCTCGGCTTCGCCCGAGTCCTCCAGCACTGCGACGCCGTCGCCTTCCGCGACGAAGTAACACCTCCGAACGGGCCCGCACCACTGGTGCGGGCCCGTTCTTGTTCGTTGCGGCACCCGCGAGGCATCAGCGGCGTAGGGTGGGGCACACGGACGAAGGAGCATCGTGACATCACCGACGCTGTACCTCTGGTTCCCCGGCAACGCGAGTGAGGCACTGGACTTTTACCAGTCCGTGTTCGGTGGCGAGATCACCAAGCACACGTACGCCGAGTTCGGCCGCGCGGACGGGCCGGCTGACGCCATCGCCCATGGCTACGTCGAAGGCCCCGTGACCCTGTATGCCACTGACGCGTCCGGAGGCGAGGACGCCGTCGACATCCGCGGTGTGGCGATCGCGCTGCTCGGCACGGCGGATGCTCCGACTCTCACGCGCTGGTTCGATCTGCTCGCGGAGGGCGGCACAGTGCTCGATCCGCTGCACGCGACGACGTGGGGATCCCACGATGGTCAGCTGCGCGACCGCTGGGGCGTGCGCTGGCTGATCGGCTATGAGGACGAGGAACCCGCCGTCACCCCGTGATCGCGGCGAGGTCGGTGGCGAACCAGCGCACGTAGCTGTCCCACGGGTCCTGGTTGCCGCGAAGCTCAGCGGCGTGCGCCACGAGGACGTCCGCGGCCGCGAACCACTCGCCGCCGAGCCTGAGCTCCGCGAATTCGAGATGGCGGCTGTGCTCCAGCGTCCGATCGCCGCGCTCGAAGGCCAGCAGCTCCTCGTGCGCGATGGCGGCGAGACGCTGGCGGGGGTTGGCGGTCGTGCCGATCTTGATGCGGTCGCGCCAGCGCAGGTAGTACACCACATCCACGCGCGGCGGCGGGAGGTCCGGATCGGGCGCATCCCCGAACCGCCAGCCGCATCGCGCGCACCGCAGGCCGCCGTCGAGGCGCTCGGCGCGCAGCCCCCGGCACAGCAGACACGGTGCGGGCAGCTCGGACATGTCGCTCACCCTATGTCGGGCCGCCGACAGTGGATGACGGGAGCCGCACGCCAGGCGCGTCTCAGCGGTCCACCCATGCCGCCTGGGCGGCCGTGTAGCGCTCGCCCTGGACCTGGCTGGCCAGATCGTCCAGTAGGCGCCGCTCGTCGGCGGAGAGGGCCACCGTGGTCGCCGCCGCGTTCTCCGCGATACGCGCGGTACGGCGTGTACCCGGAATCGGCACGATCCAGGAACGCTGCGCCAGCAGCCAGGCCAGGGCCACCTGACCCGGCGTCGCATCGTGGTCGCGGGCGAGCTCTGCCACGCGCTGCACGAGAGCGGCGTTGGCTGCGCGATTCTCCTCCGCGAAGCGCGGACTGCTGAGGCGGGAATCGCCCTCTGCGTACTGCGTCGATGCGTCTACCGTGCCGGTCAGGAACCCACGTCCCAGCGGACTGAACGGGACGAACCCGATGCCCAGCTCCTCCAGTACGGCGAGCACGCCCTGTTCCGGATTGCGTGTCCACAGCGAGTACTCGCTCTGCACCGCGGTGACCGGCTGCACCGCGTGCGCGCGGCGAATGGTGGCGGGGGAGGCCTCGGAGAGCCCGAAGTGACCCACCTTGCCCTCGGCGATCAGCTCGCGCACGGTGCCGGCGACATCCTCGATCGGCACGGCCGGGTCGACCCGGTGCTGATAGAACAGATCGATCCGGTCGGTGCGCAGTCGACGCAGCGATGCCTCGGCGACACGGCGGATCTGCTCGGGGCGACTGTCGAGTCCGACCATCTGCCCGCCCTGGATGTCCCACCCGAACTTGGTGGCGATCACCACGTCGTCGCGCAGCGGCTCCAGCGCTTCACCGACGAGTTCCTCGTTGTCGTACGGGCCGTAGACCTCCGCTGTGTCGATGAGGGTGACACCGAGCTCTGGTGCTGAGCGCAGCACCGCGATCATGTCCTCTCGTGATCCCGGATTCGGACCGTAGAACTGAGACATCCCCATCGCGCCGAAACCGATCGCGGATACTTCGAGGTTCTGGCCCAGGGTTCTGGTGTGCATGTGCGGCTCCTTCGATGTGTTGCTAGGAGAGACGCTACGCACGCGTGGCCGATGCTGCCAGGTTCTGCGAGGACCCCTGTGGCCTGCGGGTCGGCTGGGAGAGCGCCGGGGTCTCTGGCGATCATCAGATTCAAGCGATATATCGGTATATATCGCTTGATGCGTCGGCCCGGTCGACGCGGAGGAGGAGACCACCATGAACGCAACCAACTCGATGCCCGGATTCGGCAACCCGATGAACGGCCTGTGGGATGCGATGGAGCAGCTGCGCGACGGTTTCGAGCGCCGGTTCGCGCCGCCCCGGATGGCACGCGGTGATGTGCGCGCGGCGATCCTGACCCTCCTCGCCGAGCAGCCGATGCACGGCTACCAGATCATCCAGGAGATCGCCGACCGCAGCGAAGGCGCCTGGAAGCCCAGCCCGGGGTCGGTGTATCCCACGCTGCAGCTGCTAGCCGACGAAGGCCTGATCGAGGCGGACGAAGCCGACGGACGCAAGACCTATTCGCTGACGGACGAGGGGCGCGCGGCGGCGGAGGCGAGTGACGGCGCGGCTCCCTGGGAGAGCTCGGCCTCGTCCACGGGCGCATCTCACAATCTCGCGCTGCCCAAGGCCGGCGCGAAGCTGGCGCAAGCGGCGGCCCAGGTCGGACGTGACGGCACGCCCGCTCAGGTCGAGTCGGCGATCGCCGTGCTGGAAGACGCGCGTCGCAAGCTCTACGCGATCCTCGCACAGGAGTGATGGCCGAAGACCGGCGCGAATCGACCGCCGGATCCGCCGCGGACGCGGTGATCCGGCAGCTCGGCATCGCCGACACAGGCACATCGGCAGCGCCCGCGCGGGTGGATCCCGCCCTGCGCGGGCGCTATCGCCGCATCATGCGCTTCGCCACGCGTGTGCTGGTGCAGTCGTGGTGGTACGAGCTGGTGCTGCCCACGGTGGGCTTGCGCGCTCTCGCGAACCGCTCGCGGACACGCCGCATGGTGGGAATCGCCCGCCGTTTCCATCCGCTGGCCGTGGAGCTCGGCGGGCTCATGATCAAGGTGGGCCAGTTCCTCTCCTCGCGACTGGACGTCCTGCCGCCCGAGGTGACGGCAGAGCTCGCGGATCTGCAGGATGAAGCCCCTCCGGTGCCGTTTGAGGAGATCCGTCGCGCGGCCGAGGCGAGCCTGGGAGTGCCTCTCGATCGCGCCTTCGAGCGTCTGGATCCGATCCCGCTGGCGGCGGCGTCGCTGGGGCAGGCGCATCGCGGGGTGCTGCGTCCCGAAGATGCCGAGATCGCCGGCTTCGCAGACGTGGTCGTGAAGATCCAGCGCCCCGGCATCGATCGGATCGTCGACACCGACCTGGCTGCTCTCGCACGCATCGGTCGCATCCTGGCGCGTGTGCGCATGGTGTCGCGTCGGGTCGACGCCCCCGCGCTGGTCGCCGAGTTCGCCGCGGTCAGCCGGGATGAGATCGACTATCTGCACGAAGCCGCCAGCGCCGAGCGCTTCGCGATGGACACAGCCGACCGGCCGGGCGTGGACGGACCGCGAGTGGCGTGGGAGCGCACCACGCGAAACGTGCTGGTGCTGGAGGATGTCTCCGCGATCAAGATCAGTGACGTGGCGGCGCTACGAGCCGCGGGCATCGATCCGACCGCCGTCGCACACGCCTTCGCGACCGCGATGCTGGACCAGGTGTTCCTCGACGGCCCCTTCCACGCCGACCCGCATCCGGGAAACGTGTTCGTGACGCCCGATGCGAGTGCCGAGGGTGGATTCCGCCTCACGTTCATCGACTTCGGGATGATGGGCGAGGTCTCCGGCGAGCTGCGAGAACGACTGCAGACCGCCGTCATCGCCGTGGTCTCTCGAGACGGAGCCGGTGTGGTCCGCGCCTTCCGCGACGTCGGGATGCTGCTGCCCTCCGCGGATACGGCCGAGTTGGAGCGGGCACTCACCGCCCTCTTTGAACGATTCGGCGGGATGGGGTTCGCTGAGCTGCAACAGGTCGATCCGCGGGAGTTCCGCGACTTCGCCCGGGAGTTCGGCGATGTCGTCCGCGAGCTGCCCTTCCAGCTCCCGGAGAACTTCCTCCTGCTCATCCGCGCGGTATCCCTGACGTCCGGCGTCTGCAGTGCGCTGGATCCGGCGTTCAACATCTGGAACGCCGCGGAGCCGTATGCGATGGGCCTGATGACCCGGCAGACCGGCGGCGCGCTCCGGGGGCTCGGAAAGCGGGCGGCGGACGTCGCCGCTGTGGTGGCGCGGCTGCCGCAGCGGGCGGACACGCTCATCACCACCCTGGACGAAGGTCGGCTGGTGGTGGACACGTCCCGTCTGGAGCGCAGGGTGGAGAGGCTCGCGCGTCGGGTGATCGCCGTGGTGATCTTCGCCGGGCTGATCATCGGTGGTGCGGTGGTGCACGCGTCCGACGCCGTGCTGGGCGCGGCGTTGATGATCGGGTCGGCTCCGGTCGGAGCCTTCGCTCTCTTCTCCCGCTCCCGGTGAGGGGCTTGCGGGTGCCAGCTTCTGAGGAGTGAACTGTGCGCATGAGCGAAGAGAACGCGCGCGGGCGCATCGTGATCGATCTGTTCAGCACCCTGGACGGGGTCGTCCAGGCACCGGGAGGGCCAGAGGAGGATCCCAGCAATGGATTCCGCTTCGGCGGATGGCAGGCGCCGTTCGAAGACGAGGCGGTCGGTGCGGACATCGTGGCCGGTCTGCAGTCCATGGACGCGCTGCTGCTCGGGCGGCGCACCTACGACATCTTCGCGGCGTACTGGCCCCACCACGTGGACGGTCCGGAGGGGATGATCGGGCGGATCATCAATGCGGTGCCGAAGTACGTGGCCTCCCGGAGCGAGTGGGAACCCGAGTGGGAGAACACCACGCGAATCGGTGCCGATGTCCCCTCCGAGGTGGACGCGCTGCGAGATCGGCACCGCAGCATCCACGTGATCGGCAGCGTGGATCTGGTGCAGACGCTGCTCGCATCTCAGGTGTATGACGAGCTGAAGCTGTGGACGTACCCACTCGTTCTGGGGCAGGGCAAGCGGGTGTTCCCGGAGGGGGCGACGCCGGCGAACGTCCGACTGCTGGCGCCGGCGACCACCTCACCGCTCGGAGTGCTCACCCTGCGCTACGGCCCGGTGGACCTGGCGCCGCAGACCGGCACCGTCGGCGAATAGCGCGCCGACGTCGGCACCCCGTGTGAGGATGTCGTCATGCACACCACCAACTACGTCGACACCTTCATCGCCGTGGCACCGGACAGCCGCGCGGTGGCCGCGGAGGCGCCGCCGGCCGAGGGCGAGAATCCGAGCATCGCCGCTCGACAGTTCGCGATGCTGCACGGCCACCCGTACGAGTACACGTCGGACGAGGTTCTCTTCACGGTCTACGCGGATCGCGCGGGCATTGCCGAGTCGGATCGGGCGCGGGCGAGGGAGGAATTCTTCTCTCGCGGGCAGGCCTGCTTGCGTGCGAGCGCCCTGGGAAAGCGGTACGGCTGGGGAACGCATCACGACGCTGAGGGACGCGTGGCGCTGGTGCCGATGGGAAGCGCGGAGTACGAACGGCTGTCTGCGTCGAGCGAGCTGGCGCAGACCGCGGCGATGAGGTCTCGCCGCGGATGAGCCCTACGGTGCGGTGAGGAACGCGCGCACCACACTCGAGATGCGCGCATGCGCTTCCTCCGCAGGCATGGTGGGCGTGCCATCGCCGGCCTGCGGCCCGTAGGCACCGAAGGATGCGTGACTGCCGCCGTCCAGCACGAAGGCTGCGGCGTCGGCCGGCAGCAGGGGCCAGGCCGCTTCGATCTTCGCCGGCGTGGACAAGCCGTCCGCGCTGCCGGAGATGCTGAGCACGTCGTACCCGGTCTGGGAGATGTCGTTGGAGCAGTAGCTGGCGAACAGGATCAGTCGCTCCACGCCCGCGTTGCCCACCAGCTGACAGGCCTTCACCCCACCGAGGGAGTGGCCGCCGACCGCCCAGTCTGAGATTTCCGGCACCAGATCGGTGAATCGGGACAGCGGACGCAGGTCGAGGATGGCGAGGTTCAGCGGTGGCTTGGTGATCACCACGGTGGTGCCGTCGTCGACCAGAGCCTGGAACGTCGCGGCGTACCCCTCCGGGGCGACCTTCGCGCCCGGGATGAACACCAACCCCGTGCCGTCGGAGGCATCGGTCGGACGCATGACCCACGCCGTGCCCTCATCGACCAGTTCGATCCCGGTATCGGCGCGAACCGCCGCCAAGGGGTCCGGCTCTGCCGCCATGACACCCGTGTTCGCCCAGATCAGGAAGCCGGCAGCCGCGCCGATGACGAGGGCGAGCACGCTTCCCCCCACCCAGCCGAGCACGCGGCGAAGGCGGTGCGGCCGCGGCTGCTTCGGGGCCGGGCGATCGTCTCCGCGGGACTCGTCCGAGCGCTCGGCCGGTGCCTCGGCGTCGACCACGTCCTCAGCGGAAATGGGGTCGCCGTCGGCTGCGGACGAGGCTGGATCGGGTGCGCTCACCTCTCCAGCGTAGACGCGGGAGAGGAGTGAGCGCGGTCGTGATCAGAAGTTCTCCCAGGTGAGCTTCCAGGTCTCGTCAGACATGTCGACGGTCACCCGATAGAAGTCCGGGGTGCTGTATAGCTCACACGGTGCCGTGGCGCCGTCCTTCGTGCACGTGGCCGCGAAATCCACCGAGCCGAAGTCGGTCACCTCGACGGCCACACCGTCGTAGGAGATATCGATCGTCGGGTCGGCGAGGTCGCTCAGCGAGTCCTCGTCCATGCTGCGGGTGATCCCGTTCTCCGTCAGGGTTTCCCCCACTGTCGACGGGTCGAGGGAGAGACCGCAGCCGGCCTCGATCGTCTTCTCCGCCAGGCAGGCGGTAATCGCGTCGCTCACTGTCTTGATGACCTTGGTGCGGGCGTTGTCGGTGAGCTGGATCTCGCTTGACCGCGGTGCCGATGCGCTCAGCGGGGTGACTGCGAACATGCCGTCGTGCGGGAGCGTGAAGTTCTTGTTGGCCGGTGCGACCTGGTAGACGCCCAAGAAGACGTCCGCGGTGTCGCTCGTCAGCGGCACGCCGTTGAGTTCCAGCGCGAACTGAGCGGGGGAGAGGTAGAGCGTCTGCACCATGTCGTAGGACGCGACCTTCGCGCGGCCCTTCTTGTCGACGGAGATCATGAAGTCCTGAGAGACCGCGTTGTCGCCCACCATGAAGTCGACCGTGGCATACCCGCCGTAGCTTCGAACATCGTCGGCGTCGATCTCGACATCCGTGATCGGGGAGAGCTTGTTGGAATACTCCAGCACCTCATCGGTGAGGAACGTCTTGTCCAACCCGGCGGTGTCATCCAGGTAGGAGAGCGCCTTCTTCGAATCCGAGTCGATCAGGGCATCGAAGAAGCCCTGCACCGTCTCCGCTGCTGCCGCCGACGCGTCACCGTTCGCGGGCCGACCGCCGTCGGAGCCTGCCGCCCCGCGGATCGAGTTGATCACCAGAGCGATGATGACGATGATGACCGCGAGCACCGCGAGGCCGCCGATGATCAGCCCGATGAGCAGACCGTTGCGCTTCGGGCGGTCGGGGATGACCGTCGAGCCGTACATCGGGACGCCGGGTCCCCCCGGACCTGCCGGGGCGCCGGGGTAGCCCGCCGGCGCCCCATAGGGCGCCGTTGGCTGGTTCGGTGCGCCGTAGGGCGGGAGAGGCTGGCTCGGTGCGCCGTAGGGAGCGGTGGGCTGGTTCGGTGCGCCGTACGGCGGCGTGGGTTGCTGTGCGCCGCCGTAGGGTGGCGCAGACGGGGAGGGCTCGCCGTACTCGGGCTGCGGCGGCACCGTCACGGGCGCATCTCCGAAGTCGATGGTCGGCTGCTCGAACGGCGTCGTCGGCTGCTCGGGCACACTGTCGTTCGTCGGCTGGTCAGCGCTGTTGTCGCTCATCGCAACTCCCCCTCAGGACGGACCGCGCAGCCCGTCGATCATTGAGAAAGATGGTACAGCGGGTGTCACGCTCACGCCTCAGGAGGAGTGCTCCCACCCTCGTTTGCGCGCCGGCGACGCTCCAGCTCCTCCCGCAACCGCCACTCCTCGATCTCGCGATCGAGGTCGGCCATCTGCTGCTCCGTGGTGCGGGTGTCCGCGGTGCGTGGCGGCAGGTATCCGGGCCCTGCCGCGGGGCGTCGGGTGCGAGCGGCAGGCAGGCGTGTGCCGTCGTACTCGCGACCGAGAATCCACCACAACAGGCTTCCGATCAGGGGAAGAAGGATCACGATGAGGATCCAGAAGACCTTCGGCAGGTGCTTCACCTTGCTCGAGTCACGCAGGATGATGTCCACCAGGGACGTGACGAACAGCGCTACCGTGAGCAGAGTCATCAACGGGATCATGGTCCTCAATCTATGTGTTGGCTGGGCGGGCGTCGATGGGTTGCGCCCCCTGCATGAGAATGTCCTCACGTGGCCCGGTGGTTCACGATCCGTCAGCAGGAACCGCTCGGTCGGCTGTGGCACGCTGTCGGGATGAGTGACATTCCGCCGCCCCGACCACGACCGGTGGTCTGGGTTCCGATCGCGGTGGCCGTCGTCGTCGCGATCACGGTGGCGGGCATCCTCATTCGAGACAGCGCCGCCGTGAACGACGCAGAGCTGTCGTTCCTGCACGATCTGAGCGCCAGGCACAGCGCGTGGCTCACACCGCTCGCGCTCGTGATCAACACCGGCTTCGGACCGATCGGGGCGGTGATCGTGTCTCTGATCGTCGCGGTCGCCGTGGGTGTCAGCGGGGGTGGGCCGTGGCCGGCGGCACGATTCGCACTGCTCGTGGTGGTGCCCTGGCTCGTCGTGGATGTGGTCAAGGCCGTGGTGTCCCGCCCGCGTCCGGATTCCGGCGTCCTTGTGGAGCAGATCATCCGCGAACCCCTGTCCGCCAGCTATCCGAGCGGCCACACCGGCTTCGCGGCTGCGCTGGGAATGGCGCTCGTCTGGACGGTGCTGAGCCGCACGCGCCGCACCACTCCGGTCGTGGTCGTGACCGTCGTCGCCGCAGCGCTGGCCCTGGTCACCGCCTGGTCGCGGATGCACCTCGGGGTGCATCACCCCACCGACGTCACCGCATCGATTCTGCTGGTGCCCGTGGTCTCCACCGCGGTCTTCGCCGTGTATGAGCGAGCGGTTGCGAAGCGCGGACTTCGAGCACCGAACGGCAGCGGCGAGACGCCATCGTGAGAGGTGGCGGGGTCGCAGTGTGCTGCCACCCAGGTGCGGCATGCATAATGAGGGAAAATCCGTCGTTCCGCGGCCGCGTGGGACGACAGGGCGATCCACGGATCGCCCACCTGGACTGCTGCCGTCGTCGTGGGGGCGATCGCAGCAGCAGCGGTAACGCTGCAGGCGCCGGAGCTCATCGAGACCGCGCGGGGTGGTCGTCAACGCCGGGGGGCACAGGACGACCACCCCATTTCCGGCCGCGCCCCCGTATCGTCCGGAAGGAGTCGACATGACCTCGACGAGCGCGGACCGGCACCCCGATGCCGATGACCTGCCCGAGCCCGAACTGTCCGAATCCGATACCAGCGTCACGACCTTCTCCTTCGAGGGCCGCGAGCTCGTCGCCGAAGAGCTCGCGGGGCCGCGCGTTGTGACGTTCATCATGGTGCACGGCTTCGGTCTCGGACGCTCCACCTACATCGAGATCGCACATCGGCTGACGCCGGCCGGTCGCGTGATCGCGCTCGATCTGCCGGGCTTCGGAGCCGCACCCGAACCGTCTCGCACTCCCACCATGGAGGAGCTGGGAGACCTCGTCGCCGCGTTCATCGCCGATCGGAGGCTGCGCAACGTCGTCCTCATCGGTCATTCGATGGGAACGCAGATCGTCGCCGAGGCGGTCGCCCGCCACCCCGACGCCGCCGTGCGCGCTGCCGTGCTCGTCGCGCCCACCACCGACGCCCGCGCTCGCGGACTGATGCGCCAGACGCTGCGCCTGGCTCGGGACATCGTCACCGCGCATCCGCTGACCTTCGTCCGCGGAGCCGCGGAGTATCTGAAGGCCGGGCCGAATCTGGTGCGCAAGGCTCGCGCGACCGTCGTCCACCGTCCCGAGCGGACCTATCCGCGAATGCGGGTTCCGGTGCTCGTGCTGCGCGGTGCCAACGACCACGTCGTGCCCAAGAAGTGGAGCGAGAAGGTGCTCGCCCTGCTTCCCGATGGCGCACTCACCGAGCTTCCGGGTCGCGGCCACGCCGCGCTCATCGTCCGACCGGAGGCGTCCGTCATCCGTATCGAGCAGTTCCTGGTGGAGCGTGGGCTGCGCTGAGTCCGCTTCAGCTGTGCGCCGCCAGGATGGCACGCCGCTCGGGGTGATCACGGAACCAGTCGGCCACGTACCAGCACACCGGAAGAACCACGCGGTCGCCGTCGGCTTCCAGCTCGGTCACCGTACGCTCCACCAACACGGAAGCGTATCCGTGACCGCGATGGATGGGTACCGTGTACGCCCGCGTGAGGGCGATCGTGCGCCCGTCGTCGCGGTAGTCCAGCACGCTGAGCAGATCATCGCCCCGACGCAGGGTGAAGCGCGCCGCATCCCGCTCGCGCGCGAACTCGAGATCAGTCATCGGCACAGCGTACGCCTGTCGCGTGCGGGTGCAGCGCCGGGCGTGCGCGATGCGCGGCGGACATTCAGCGGAGGTCCCCGATCCCACCCTCACCGACGACCCGACACGTGGTGATGCACTGTCCCGATGCACCGTCACAGGTGCGGTGTGCTGAGCGTGCGCCGTGATGGATGGGCTGCTCAGACCCGGGCAGTGAGCACATATACCCGTGCTCGTGGGTTGTGTGTCCGCTGTCGTCGACTACCAACTCCGCTCAATCGTCCTGCTGAATGACACCCGCCTCCTCGCGAAGATCGTTCAGCCAGTTCGCCTGCTGGATGCGTCCGTCCAGCTCCCGCAGCCGGCGCGCGACCTCGTCCGCACGCGTGCGGACGTCGGCAACATCGAAGGCCGCGATCTGACGCAGCTCCGATCGCATCTGGCGAAAGCCGCCGGGGCTTGCGGCATCGGCCGCAGCGGTCAGCAGGGAGTGGTGCAGACGGAGGGTGTCGCGCGCCGCCAGCGCCTCGGTCATCGTGCCGTCGGCACCGAGGTCGATCGCGGCGTTGGTGGTGTTGATGGCCGAGATGAGAAGACGCAATCGGTCGACGCCGCGCTCTGCCTCGGCCAGGAGATCGGTTGCATCCTCCGCCGGAGGCTCACCCTCCTGGTAGCGCGCATTCTGGATGATCCGGCTGCGCAGCTGCTCGATCCGCCGCTGCAGATCCGCGCGCAGAGCCAGCGCTTCAGCGAGTTTCATGCTCTGACCCTAGCGGCGCTGAGGGGTCGCCGCCAGACGATCACAGGCCGCTCATAGCATGCCTCAGTTTGACATGGAAGGACTTGTCTCGTCATAATGCCCACATGACCAACAACGCATATCCTGTGTCCGCCTGGGAGGCGAACGGGAGTGCCGGCATGATGATGGCCGGCCGTGTTGGCATGTGTTGCCGAATGTGCCGCTAAACCTGCAGCTCTCGCTCGGTCCGACTCCACGCTCCAATCTGGCGTGAGACATGTGGACCCTGCGTCGCCGCTCCGCCCCACACCAGGAGGCGCTGAGCGATGGCGCCGGCCGATGACGGCCCCACCTCGCAGCAAGCTCACTCGCCTTTTCGGCAACCCTTTCAAGGACTCCTCATCATCATGTCGAACCTCGCTTACATCGATGCACCCGCCCGTACCGCCCCCCTCAGCCAGCCGCACCTGCGTGCCGTCCCTCGCACGGAGAACGTCGTGACCACCGGTCCCTCGCCCCGCGGCTTCGCCCTCTACGTCGGCATCGACGAGCTCAAGGCCGCCGCTGACGGCGTCAGCCTCCCGGTTCTGGTCGACGCCCTGCGTCGTACGCTCGCCGAGCTGTCGCCGTCCGCAGAGACCTACGCCACCGTGGCCCTTGCCCCCACCAGCGCGGGCGGACGGGACGTGGACGTCGTCCGTCTCGCTCTGCACGAGCCGAGCGCCGTTGCACGCAACCGTCCGAGCACCGTCGATGACGACGAGGCCAGCCGCGTCATCGTCGACATCTCCCGTAAGCGCGTCGTGATCGATGGTGAGTCCGCCGGATTCACCTACAAGGAGTTCGAGCTGCTGCAGTACCTGGTGCTGCGCGAAGGTCGCACCATCGAGCGCAGCGAGCTGGTCTCGTCGCTGTGGAGCGCCGGCGATGTCGACGCCCCCGGAGAGCGCACGATCGACGTGCACGTGCGCCGCCTGCGCGCCAAGCTCGGACGCTACGAGGACATCGTGCGCACCGTGCGCGGCGTCGGATACCGCTTCGACCGTCACGCCGACGTCGTGATCCGGTACGGCTCGGGCACGCCTTCTCCCGACCGCTTCTGAGAGCGCCCGCGGTCCTGCCGACCGTTGTCGGAGGTGCGGCGTAGCGTGATCGCATGACCTTGTCGCCGCCTCGGACGCTCCCGCGCACGTCCGGTGCGGACCGGCCTGTGCGCACTCCGGCACGCCGAGAGACACGCTATCGACCACGGCACGAGCTCGATCTGATGCGCACCGTCGGGATTCACCGCCGCGGCGGGACCGATCCCACCATGCTCATCGTGGGCGGTGTGATCTGGCGTGCTTTGCGTACGCCAGCGGGACCCGCAGTGCTGGCACTGCGGCAAAGCTCCGACGAGGTGCTCGTCGCGGCGTGGGGGAGCGGTGCGGCGGAGGCTCTCGATACCGTGCCATGGCTCTGCGGGGCGGAGGATCATCCCGAGGAGTTCGATCCGGGCGTCAATCCCGTCATCGCCGAGGCACACCGACGCCATCCCGGTCTGCGCATCGGCGCCAGCTCGGGCCTCAGCGAGGTGATCGTCAGCGCCGTGCTGGAGCAGAAGGTCACCGCGATGCAGGCTTACGGCGCGTGGCGGTACCTCGTCACCCGCTACGGGGAGACGGTGCCGTCTCCGGCGCCTCGGCCCTTGCGTGTGGCCCCCACCTGGGCGCAGTGGCGGCGCGTTCCGTCGTGGGCCTGGCATCGTGCGGGAGTAGAGCCGCCGCAGTCACGAACGATCGTCGCGGCCGCGTCACGCGGACCCTCGTTGCTCGATGCGGTGCGCTCGGCGCCCGACACCGTCGAACGCGAACGCATTCTCACCTCGCTCGTGGGGATCGGCCCGTGGACGTCGGCGGAGGTGCGAATCCGGGCGTTCGGTGACCCCGATGCGGTGAGCGTCGGTGACTTCCATCTGGCTCATCATGTCGGCCACGCACTCGCGGGTCGTCGCACAGACGATGTCGGGATGCTGCGACTTCTCGCGCCCTGGGAAGGACAGCGGCAGCGCGTGATCCGACTGATCGCTGCCGCAGGTCTCGGGGAGCCGCGACGCGCGCCCCGGCTGCATCCGGAGGATCATCGCGACCGCTGATCGGTGCCCTACCTATGAATTCGCCCGCGGGTATTGCCCACGGGTCGTGGCGGTTCCACACTGTCCCTCGTGCGCTTCAGATCGACGCGCGGATGGGAACCACAGATGTCGAACCTCAACCCCTATCTCTCCTTCCACACCAATGCGCGTGAGGCGATGGAGTTCTATCAGAGCGTCTTCGGCGGCGACCTGCAGGTGATGACCTTCGCCGATATGGGCGGCATGGGCATGCCCGATGACGAGCACACGCTGGTGATGCACTCGCAGCTCACCACGCCCGACGGCTTCGTGCTCATGGGCTCCGACACCCCGAGCCACATGGAGTGGGCGGCGCCCGCCGGGGTGTCGGTTTCCGTTTCCGGCTCTGACGACGGCTCCCTGCGGGGCTTCTGGAATGGGTTGGCCGAGGGTGCCACGATCACGCAGCCGCTGGAGAAGGCGCCCTGGGGCGGCGAGTTCGGCATGCTGATCGACCGCTTCGGGATCAGCTGGATGCTCTCCATCGACGACAACTCCTGAGTTCCGCCGCGCTGTCGCGTCATCGGCCGGTGCCTCCACGGCACCGGCCGATCGATGTCTCCGGGCCGTTGTCGGCTCGCCGCCGCAGCAATGTCGGAGGCCCCTTCTACGGTGAAGACATGCGAATCCTGCACACCTCTGACTGGCACATCGGGCGTACCTTCCACGGCAACCCGACGCTGGCCGCGCTCGGTGAGGTGCTGGACGCGCTGGTGGAGCAGGTGCGGGCGAACGATGTGGATGTCGTGATCGTCGCGGGAGATGTGTTCGACTCCTCCACACCCGCTGCCCCTGCCTACACCCTGCTCACCGACACGCTGCGCGCCCTGGCCGACACGGGAGCGTCGGTCATCGTCACCAGCGGCAACCACGATTCCCCCGCGCGACTCGGATTCCAGTCCGCGCTGCTGCGCGAGGGCATTCACGTGGTCACCGACCCGCTGGCCCTGGATCTCCCGCTCACCATCCGTGATGAGCACGGGGAGGTCGACTTCTACGGCATCCCGTATCTCGAGCCCGCCATCGTGCGAAACACCTGGGAGGGCGCAGATCTGCGTTCCCAGGCGCAGACCATCGGCCACGCGATGACCCTCGTTCGCGCCTCCATCCAGCGTCGTGGGGTGCGCTCGGTCGCGATCGCGCACTGCTTCGCGGTGGGTGTAGAGGCCACGCCGGGCGTCGAACGCGAGGTGCGACAGGGAAACCTCGACATGGTGCCGCTCTCCGCGTTCGACGGACCCGACTATGTGGCGCTCGGCCACATCCATGGTCGCCAGCAGCTGTCGGACCGCGTCCGGTACAGCGGGGCTCCGCTGCACTACAGCTTCGGAGAGCGCGACAAGCCGCGTGGCTCCTGGCTCGTGGATCTGGGGGCGACGGGTCTCACGCAGGTGGAGTGGCTGCCGCTGCCGGTGCCGCGACGACTGGTCGTGCTACGGGACACCCTGGATGCCCTGCTCACCGATCCCGCGTACTCGGGTGTGGAAGACGCCTGGGTGTCGGTCGAGTACACCGATCGCACTCCTCAGCGCGACACGATGCGCCGCCTGCAGCAGCGCTTCCCGTTCTGCGCGGTGGTGGTGCATGTGCCCCACGGGGCGAAGGTGCAGACGACGGCCACCTATCGCGACCGGCTCCGTGCCGCCACCTCAGACGAAGAGCGCATCGAGGCGTTCCTGGTACACGTTCGGGCGGAGGAGGGAGCGAGCCCGGCCGAACGCGCGCTGATCCGCGAGATTCTGGATGAGCACGCGCGCGCTGAGGCGCTGGTATGAGACTTCACCGCCTCGAGATCGAGGGGTTCGGCCCCTTTCGCGAACGCCAGCACATCGATTTCGATGATTTCGCGGCAGACGGACTCTTCCTCATCTCCGGTCGGACCGGTGCGGGCAAATCCAGCATTCTGGATGCCATCACCTTCGCCCTCTACGGCTCGATTCCGCGCTACTCCAGCGGAGAGAAGCGACTCCGCAGCGACCACAGTGCCCCAGAGGAGCCCACCGAGGTGGTCTTGGAGTTCAGCGCGGGCGATCACCGCTATCGAGTGATCCGCAATCCCGAGTATCTGAAACCCAAGCAGCGTGGCGAGGGGATGACCACACAGGCGGCTGCCGTCCAGCTGGCACGGTGGGAGGACGGCGAGTGGCGCGGGATGTCCGCCCGCGCGCGCGATGTCGGCCATGACCTCGACGAGATCCTGCAACTGTCTCGCGAGCAGTTCCTGCAGGTGATCCTGCTCGCGCAGAACCGCTTCGCCGAGTTCCTGCTCGCCGGAAACGACGAACGACGCAAGGTGCTGCAGACGTTGTTCGGCACGCGCCGCTTCCAGGACTACGCCGATGCGTTCGAAGCGCGCCGCCGCGCTGCGGAGGCCGAGCTTGCCGGTAGCGCCTCCGCTGCGGACGCTCGGCTGGATGCGGCGGAGCGCATCATTCGAGACCTCGGTCTCGATGAGGATCCGGTGGCGGCAGGGTCCGTGCAGGCCGGGTCTGGCTCGATTTCCATCGCGGCCGAGGGGAACCCCGCAGCGGAGGCGTCGATGACGGAAGACCTCGGCGGTGATGAATCCGGAGGCGCTGAATCCGGCGGTCGTGAATCCGGCGTTGATGAGCCCGACGTTGATGAGTCTGCCGTTGCTGAATCTGCGTCCCACGCAGCGCTGACGGACAGCAGCCCGACGGCTCCGGCTTCGCTGGCCGGCGGAAGCGCTGTTAGTCCTCTCGTTGCGGTGGTGCCGCTCGGCTGTGAGGGGCGACTGGACGCCATCCGGGACGCGCTGCCGCGAGCGGAGTACCGCCGTGACGTCGCCCATCACGAGGCGCATCGGTTGGTGGCCGAACAGGACAGGCTCGCGAGCGTCGCGGCCGAACGAGAGGTGCAGCGGCAGCGACAACGTCGCCGTGACGACGCCCGGGCGCAGTTGGCCAAGGTTGAGTCGGCGGTGCCGGCGCGGGAGCAGGATCGCGCGCGGTTGCTCGCGGCTCAGCGGGCGGAGGAGACACGCGCGACGCTGGATGCGCTTGTCGCGGCTGAAGCACGCCATCGTGATGCCGAGGCCGCGGTGGATGTGGCCCGATCCCGCTGGCAGCTTGTCGGTGATGATGACGCTGGTGCTGGTGCTGGTGCTGGTGCTGGTGCTGGTGCTGGTGCTGGTGCTGGTGTCACCGTGCTGCGTGCGACGGCGTCGCGCGCGTCGGAGTTGCTCGGGGCTTTGGCCCACGCTCATCAGCTGGAACAGGATGCCGATCAACGCGCTGCGCAACAGCGGCAGGCGCAGGACGATCTGACGGCGATCGACGCGCGGATCACTCAGGCGACCGCGCGGCTCGCGGAGATTCCCGAAGAACTGCGTCGACGCAACGATCAGCACACGGAGGCCATCGCCGCGGACGCCGCGCATTCCGCGGCGCGTGCCGAACAGAAACGCCTGGAAGCGGCCCTGGCCGCCGCGCGCCAGGCCGACACCATCCGTCCCCGGCTGCGCAGCGCGGAGGAAGAGCAGGCGGCAGCATCTGACGCCCGCACGCGGACCAGCGCCGCGCTCACAGAGCTGATGCGACGCCGACTCGACGGGCACGCGGCCGAGCTGGCGCGCGATCTTCATGACGGGGAAGCCTGCCCGGTCTGCGGATCGCCCGACCACCCGGCACCGGCAGCGGGTGATGGAGAGGCGATATCCGACGCCGACGTGGCCGCGGCCGAGAAGGCCGCGGAGGCCGCGGCGCTGGCCGCGCAGGCCTCGACAGACAGCGCGCGCGAGATCCGCGAAGCGTACGCCGCCGCGCTCGCCGCGGCCGGCGGACAGGAGACCGAGACGCTCCAGGAGTTCGCAGCCACGGCTCGCTCAGCCAGCGAGATCGCGGAGGCGGCACGGTTGCGGGCCGAGCTTCTCGCCGAGGAGATCCAGAAGCTCACGGGTGTCCGCGAAGAGCAGGAAGCGGCGCTCGCCGTCCTCACCCGTGAGCGCGCAGACCTGCAGTCGATCCACGATGCCGTCACCGAGCGCGTGCGGGCGGCGTCGGAGACCATCGCGCACGCGCGCGCCGGCGCGGCCAGCGTGGCCGAACGCATCGCACGGCTCACGGAGGTCCGCGACGCGGCCACGGCCCTCGCGGAGGCGCTCGACGACAGCGCGGATCGGCTCGAGGCACTCACCGAGGCACGCGCGCTGCTGTCCGAGGTGCTGGAGCGCACCGGCATCGCATCCGTCGAGGAGGCGCGCGCGGGCCTCCTCCCTCGCGCAGAGCGCGACCGGCTTGAGGCTGTTCTTGCCACCCACGACGCCGCACTTCGAGACCTTCGCGCCGTCCTTCTCCAGGCGGAGCTCGAGATGCTCCCGGAGGAGCCGATCGATCTGCAATCCGCGCAGGATGCCCTCGCCGCGGCTCGGGTCGCGGGTGCGGACGCCGCAGCCGAAGCCGCCCGAGCCGAATCCGCCGTGCAGCAGTTGTCCCGGGCCACGAGAGACGCCGAGGAGTCGCTGCGTGAGACCGGCGATGCCGAGGCCCGCCGCGCGGTGATCGTTCGGCTGGCCGACACCATCGCCGGCCGCGAACCCAACACCCGCAAGATGTCGTTGGAGACCTTCGTCCTCGCCGCCGAGCTCGAGGACATCGTTGCGGCAGCCAACCTCCGCCTCGCCGAGATGTCCTCGGGGCGATACACGCTCGCCCACACCGATGAGCGCGCGGCTCGCAATGCCGCGTCCGGGCTGGGCATCGAGGTGGTCGATGCTCATACCGGTCGCTCCCGGCCCGCAACCTCGCTTTCCGGCGGCGAGACCTTCCTGGCCTCGCTGGCGCTCGCACTCGGCCTCGCGGAGGTGGTCACCTCGCGGGCGGGCGGCGTGCAGTTGGACACCCTGTTCATCGACGAGGGCTTCGGCTCCCTGGACGTGGAGACGCTCGACGTCGCCATGCGCACCCTGGACGAACTGCGCCAAGGTGGACGCACCGTCGGCGTGATCAGCCACGTGGAGGCGATGCAGGACCAGATTCCGGCCCGACTGCGCGTGAGCGTGCGCGCGGACGGCACCAGCGTGGTCTCCCGCGAGGCCGCGACGCCACCGCTCTGACCCTTCCATCGATCCGCGCATCGAGCGTGCGCTCGGGAACGAGCGATACGGTGAAGTCATGAAGTCTTCGCTGGGAACCTGGATCACCGTGATCGTGGCGGTCGTGATCGCCTGGGTCCTGGTGAATGTGCTGTTCTCCCTCGCCTGGCTCATCGCCAAGATCGCGATCGTGGCGATCGTCGCCGTGATCGTCTACGGCGTGATCCGCATGGCGACCACGCGCCGCGACAGCTGACTCCACCACGACAGCTCAGTCGACCGCGACAGCTCACCCGATCGCGACAGCTGATTCGACCGCGACAGCTGATTCGACCAGGACAGCTCACTCCGCCCGCGACGCGGGCGAACTTCTGACGGTGCCGGTCGTCGCCATCCGACGGCCGCAAGCGCTGCGCCGCGGTGTCCACGACACTGCCGTCGTGCCGCAGCACGTCTCAGTGTCGGAGGCTCGCGATAGCGTCATGGGCAGGAGGAAACATGCGAATTGCTGATGGCGGCCGGGTCATCTGGAGCGCGACCGATCTGAAGAAGGCTGCCGACTGCGAGTTCGCCTGGGTGCGCGGGATCGACGCGAAGCTCGGGCGCATCGAGGCCGTAGAAGAGCCGGAAGACGCCATGATGCGTCGTGCGATCGATCTCGGTCTGGAGCACGAGAAGCGGGTCCTGGCGGACTACCGTCGTCGCTTTCCCGGCGCTGTCGTCGAGATCGACGATGTCAGCCAGGGCGGCGTCGAAGATCGCGAATTAGCTTTCGCGCGCACTCTCGAGGCCCTTCGCGGCACAGACGCGCAGGTGGTGTACCAGGGCGCTTTCACGGCCGCGGACTTCATCGGATTCGCGGACTTCATCGTCCGCACGCCCGACGGATGGCTGGTACAAGACACCAAGCTCGCCCGCACCGCCCGCGTCACCGCGCTGATGCAACTCGTCGCCTACGTCGACCGGCTGGAGGCCGAGGGCATTCCCGTCGCCCCCACCGTCGAGCTGATCTTGGGGACCGGGGAGATCAGCACGCACCGCATCGACGACATCCGTCCCGTCTTTCGCCTGCGTCGCGAGCGGTTGCGCGCCCTCATCGCGGATCGTCAGGTGCCCGCCGGCACCGCCGTCGATGCCGTCGCCTGGGCCGATGAGCGGGGCGATCTCGGCCTCATCGCCTGCGGCCGCTGCGCCACCTGCGAGTCCGAGTCCATCGCGCACCGTGACCTCCTGCTGGTGGCCGGCATGCGCCCGCAGCAGCGCCGCCGGCTCCGTTCCACGGGAATCATCACCATCGATGACCTCGCCGTGGCCGAGACCGCTCCCGACGACATCGCGGCCGACGTGTTCCATGCGCTCCGCATCCAGGCCCAGCTCCAGCTCGCGAGCCCGGCGGGCGTTCCCGTGGCGGGAGAAGACGCGCCGGCGCACCCGGTGCCCACCTACGAGGTGATCCTGCCCTCCGCGCTGGCCATCCTGCCTCCCGCCGACCCCGGCGACATCTTCTTCGACTTCGAGGGCGATCCGCTGTACACCGAGGGTGCCGGTGAGCAGTGGGGACTCGACTACCTGTTCGGCTGGGTCGACGAGAGTGAGACGTACTCGGCGATCTGGGCCCACGACTTCGCCGCCGAACGATCGGCGCTGGAGACGTTCCTGCGCACGGTGTCTCTGCTGCGCTCGCAGCACCCGCAGATGCACATCTACCACTACGCCCCCTATGAGCCCACCCACCTCGCGGCGATGGCCGCGCGTCACGGGTTCGGCGAGGCCGATGTCGACCGGCTGCTCGCCGAGGGCGTGTTCGTGGACCTGTACCCGATCATCAAGCGCGCTGTGCGCGTGGGGTCTCGCTCGTACTCGATCAAGAAGCTCGAACCGCTCTACATGGGCGACGAGGTCCGCACGGCCGAGGTGCAGAAGGGCGACGAATCGATCGAGCGCTACGTCGAGGCACGCGCGCTCGCGGCTGACGGACACGATGCCGCGGCGCAGGAGATCCTCGACGACCTCGCCGACTACAACCGATACGACTGCGTCTCCACTCGCCGCCTGCGGGACTGGCTGCGTGCTCGCGCGGCGGAGGCAGGCATTGAGCCGGGCCAGCAGATCGAAGCCGAGACCAACGCCTACCACCCGTCCGAGCGCTCCACCGCGCTGCTGCACGACGCCGAGGCGCTGGCGGCGCGCACACCGGGCACCGAGCGCACGCCCGAGGAGACCGCCCTGCGCCTGGCAGCCGCGGCCATCGACTACCACCCGCGCGAGAGCCGGGCGTTCTGGGCGGGCCACTACCTCCGCCTGCGCGAGCCGCTCTCCAGCTGGAATCAGGGCCGCGACGTCCTGACGGTGGATTCTGCCCGCTCGTACGTCGCCCAGCCCTGGTACCTCCCCGAACGAGCCCACTCACCGCAGCGCGAACTGATGCTGCGCGGTGAGATCGCGCCGGGCTCCAGCCTGCGTGAAGGGTCGGAGGTGTTCACCATCTACGAGCGTCCGGTTCCGTTCCCCGCCCTCAAATCGTCGCGGTGGATCAATGTACCGGTGCCAGCGCGCATCATCGAGGTGCGAGACGACGGACTGCTCATCGCTGAACGCGGAATGCCAGAGATCGAGTGGGACCGCGCGCCGATCGCGGTGGTGCCCGGCCCGCCTCCATCCACCAAGAACATCCAGGAGCGCATCGACCTCTGGGCAGACGGCGTGCTCCGAACGGCACCCGCGCTGCCGCGTGATGCCGCCGCGGACATCCTGCTGCGGCGCCCGCCGCGTACCCGATCCGGACGACTCACTCCGTCAGCTGGCGACGACGTGGCGGCCATCGTCGCCAGCGTGCGCGACCTGGACTCCAGCTATGTCGCGGTTCAGGGGCCTCCTGGTACCGGGAAGACCTTTGTGGGTTCCCACGTGATCGCACGACTTGTCGCCGATCACGGCTACCGCATCGGGGTCGTGGCACAGTCGCACGCCGTGGTGGAGAACCTGCTGACTCGCGTGGTGCAGGCCGGGCTCCCCATCGAGCGGGTTGGCAAGGCGACCGCCGACAAAGACGCGGAAGACGAACGATTCACCCCCATCCAACGCGACCGCATCGGACAGTTCCGCGAGGAGTTCGATCGCGAGGGCTTCGTGCTCGGTGGCACGGCCTGGGACTTCTGCAACGGCCGTCGCGTTCCGCCGGGCAGCCTGGACCTGCTCGTCATCGACGAGGCAGGTCAGTACTCGCTCGCCAACACCATCGCGACCTCCGTGGCCGCACGCGACCTCCTGCTGCTGGGAGATCCGCAGCAGCTGCCCCAGGTGAGCCAGGGCACGCATCCCGAACCGGTGGACACGTCGGCGCTGGGGTGGGTGATGGATGGTGACGACGTGATCCGCCCCGAGTTCGGCTACTTCCTGGAACACACCTGGCGGATGCGTCCCGAGGTGGCAGACGTGGTGTCCGCCCTGTCCTACGAGGGTCGGCTCACCGCCGCGGCTGCCGCCCTCGAGCGCACCATCGACGGCATCGAGCCCGGCCTGCACGCCGTGACCGTGGATCACCGAGGAAACACGTCTCACAGTGACGCTGAGGCCGCGCGTGTCGTGGAACTCATGCAGAACCTCATGGGCCGCAGCTTCAATCCGGGGGAGGGGGCACCTCTTCGTCCCCTCGAGCCGAGCGACGTCATCGTGGTCACCCCCTACAACGCTCAGCAGCAGACCGTGCACGAGGCGCTCGTCGCCGCGGGATTCGCCGACACCCCCGTCGGCACCGTCGACAAGTTCCAGGGTCAGGAAGCCGCCGTGGCGATCGTCTCGCTGGCTGCATCGAGCGCGCGCGATGCACCGCGGGGTCTGGAGTTCCTCCTGCTGGAGAACCGACTGAACGTGGCGATCTCCCGCGCCCAGGTGGCGGCCTACGTGCTCTACGCCCCGGGCCTGCTGGACGACCTGCCACGCACGCCAGCCGGTGTCGCGCGCCTGTCCGCGTTCACGCGCATGGTCGGTGCCGAGCCGGGGGATGACTGACCGGTGAGGTCGTCGATGGCCTAGCCTGCTCACATGTCGATCAACACACCACTGCGGCGCCCCCGCGACGGCCGATGGATAGGCGGCGTCTGCCTCGGGCTGGCCGAGCACTTCAACATCAACGTCACCCTCGTCCGCATCCTCACGGTGCTGCTGGGCGTCTCGCTCGTCGCCTACGTCGTGGCGTGGGTGCTGATCCCCTCCGAGTGACTTCATGAACACGAATCGCCCCGCTGCAACAGCGGGGCGATTCGGGCAGGAATCAGAGATCAGACGGTGCCGTAGAGACGGTCTCCCGCATCGCCGAGGCCGGGGACGATGTAGCCGTGCTCGTCGAGACGCTCATCCAGAGCACCCAGCACGAGCGTGACATCGCGACCGTCGACCTGCTTCTCGATGGCGGCGACGCCCTCGGGGGCACCCAGGATGCAGACCGCCGTCACATCTTGCGCGCCGCGCTGGAACAGGAACTCAATGGCCGCGCCGAGCGAACCGCCGGTGGCCAGCATCGGATCCAGCACGAAGCACTGACGAGCGCTCAGGTCTTCGGGAAGGCGCTCCGCGTACGTCTGCGGCTCGAGGGTCTCCTCATTGCGCGCCATGCCCAGGAAGCCGACCTCCGCGGTCGGGAGCATCGTGGTCATGCCCTCGAGCATGCCGAGGCCGGCACGCAGGATCGGCACGATGAGCGGGCGCGGCTCCGAGATCCGCACACCGGTGGTCGTGGTGACCGGCGTCTGGATCTCGTAGGGAGTGACCCGGACGTTTCGTGTGGCCTCGTAGGCCAGGAGAGTCATCAGCTCGCTGGTGAGCTGACGGAACACGGGCGACGGCGTGTTCTTGTCACGCAGCACCGTGAGCTTGTGGGTGATCAAAGGGTGATCGGCGACGTGAACACGCATGAGGTACAGAATATCCGCTCGGCCCGCCCCACGCTGTGCGATTGTCGGGGATCAGCGCCGCCCGCGAAAGAAGTCCTGCAGCAGCGCCACCGCATCGTCGGCGCGGACACCGCCAACCACCTCGGCCCGCACGGGCAGGCGCCGGTCCCGCACCACGTCATAGACGGACCCCGCGGCACCCGCCTTGTCGTCCCAGGCGCCGAACACCACGCGTGAGACCCGGGCCTGCAAGACGGTCCCGGCGCACATCACGCAGGGTTCCATCGTGACCACCAGCGTGGTGTCCTGGAGGTTCCAGGACCCGATCGCCCGCGCTGCGGCACGCATCGCGACGACCTCGGCGTGGCCGGTGGGATCGGTCGTCTCCTCGCGATCATTGCGACCGGTGCCGAGGATCTCACCCGTCGCGCTCAGCACGACGGCACCCACGGGAATCTCGCCGGCCGCGGCGGCCTCGGCGGCCAGAGCCAGCGCGCGAGTCATCGCGGCATCCTCGGCCGGCGTCGTCAGCATCTCAGTGCCCGGAGGCACGCGCCAGGTCGGGGTCCTCACCCGCAGACGGCAGTGCGGTACCCCGTCCGGTGAGACGGCCGATCAGCATCACGACACCGACGATCACCAGACCCACCAGGAGTCCCGCGACGGCGGAGATGGCGGTGTCGACGATCCACACGATCACCCCGCCCAGCGGAGCCAGCGCGTGCTCGACCGCGTGCAGCAGGTCAGCCGGCGGGTGGAAGCCCACTTCGCCGAGGTTCACGACGACGAGGTGACCGCCCACCCACAGCATCGCGACCGTGCCGATGATGCTGATGACGCGGAACACCGCCGGCATGGAGCGGACGATGCGCGTTCCGGTGTGGCGCACGCGCTTCTCGTCGCTGCGGACCATCCGCAGGCCGATGTCGTCGAGCTTGACCAGCAGAGCCACGGCGCCGTAGACCACACCGGTCATCAGGAGGGCGATGACGACCAGGGCCGCCAGCCTCATCCAGAAGTCGAGCTCCTCGGGCAGGTTCGACAGCGAGATCAGCATAATCTCGGTGGAGAGGATGAGATCGGTGCGGATGGCACCCCACACGAGCTTGTTCTCGTTGCGGTCCTCGCCGTGCTCGTCGCCGTGATGGCCGACGCCGAACCACTCCAGCACCTTCTCGGCGCCCTCGAAGCAGAGGAAGGCGCCACCGATGATCAGCAGCCACGGCAGGATCCACGGCGCGAACTGCGTCAGCAGCAGCGCGATCGGGATGATGATCACGAACTTGTTCGCGATCGAGCCCAGCGCGATCTTTCCGACCACCGGGAGCTCGCGGGCGGGCGTGATGCCCTGCACATACTGCGGTGTGACGGCGGCATCGTCGATGACGACGCCCGCCGACTTCGCTGATGCCTTCAGCGCCGCGCTCAGAATGTCATCGACGACTGCCAGCAGGCCAACGGACATGAATCCCCCTCGGACGCCGTGCGTTCGTGCGGCGACCCAGCGATTCTATCGGTCCACGCGCGACGGCGACTCAGTCGGCGGACTTCAGGACGATGACCTCCGTGGGCGGGCCACCCACCGGAACGTAGTCGATGCGCGACAGCAGCGCCGCGCGGAAGTCCTCCGGCTCCTCCAGATGCGGGCAGTGACCCACCCCCGGCAAGAGCGCATCGAGCACGTGCCCGCCGGCGGCGGTGTAGGCATCGAGCACATCCTTCGTCTGGGCCACCATCGGCTGCGCGGGTGCCTCATCCTCGCCCGGCCAGCCGTCGATGTGCCCGCGGCGCCCACGCACGCTGGTGTCGAAGGCGGACTCGTCGGAGATGATGATGTCGCGATCGCCGTGCACCCACAGGATCGGCGGCTTCTGGGGCAGATCCACGATCGCGGACACGTTGAAGTACCGCGGCGACAGCGCGTTGAGCACACCCGTGGTACCCGGGGCGAAACCGGGCCAGGACGACGAGAGGCTCGTGCTGCCCGGGAACGCGTCATCCCCGACCGCCGTGGTGAGCATGGACTCGACCCAGACGTCCTCATTGCGCGAGACGTAGCCGGTGGCGAGGAACACCGAACGGAACACGGAGCGCGGCGAGGTCGGCACCTCCGCCGTCTCGTCCTCCTCCGCGATGCGCGCAACGAAGTCGGGGTCAGCCACTCCGGCACCGGTTCCGGCCGCATCCTCCGTGACGAGCGAGCCGTCCCGTCGAGTGCCGCCGAAGCCGTAGGGGGAGACCGGGGATTCCAGCGTCAGCGACAGCACCGGGTGATCCAGGGCGTACTGCAGCACCACGCCGCCGCCGAGTCCCCAGCCCACCAGGTGCACCGCATCGAGCTGCAGCGCCTGAAGGGTGTCGTGCAGGTCGTCAGCGAAGTCGCGCACGCCGCGCGTCGCATCCACGCCCACTCGCTCCGAGCGTCCGTGACCGCGCAGATCCACGGCGATGAGTCGAAGATCGCGAGGCAGGGCGAGCATCGTCTTCTGCCACATCTCGGCCGAACCGACCACGTTGTGCACGAACACGATGGTGCGATCCGCCGGAGCATCCACGGCGTCTCCGTTGCGCTCGAGCACTCCGACGGCCAGGCGGGGCGTCTGCACCACTCGAGCTGTGATTCCGTCGAAGAGGGTCATGATCTTCCTTTGCTCGCCGCGCTCCACTGCGCGTTTGCCATCGGTCCTCCGATGATATGCACGACACCTGGATGGTCGGGGTGCATCGGCAGCGGGTCGCGAGTTCATGACCACGCGCCGAGTTCATGAGCGAATCGGCGAACGGCTCATCAACTGGGCGCATGTTCATGAACTCGGGACAGGCGTGCGCCGGTCCGAGACGAGGGCGCAGACGTAGGATGACGGCATGAGCGCACCGGTGTCGTCCCCGTCCATCGCGATCCTCGGAGCCGGTTCCATGGGCGGCGCCATCCTGCAGGGCCTCGTCGCCGGCGGCGTGCGCGGCATCAGCGTCACCAACCGCACGGCGGAGAAGGCATCCGCGCTCGCGGAGCTCGAGGGCGTGCACTCGATCGCGCTCGCGGAGCAGCCCGACGGCAACCGCGCCGCGGCACGCGGTGCACAGATCGTCGTGGTCGGGGTGAAGCCGGCGATGGTCGCCGACCTGCTGCGCGAGATCGCCGACGATCTGGATGCCGAAGCGGTGATCGTGAGTCTCGCGGCCGGCACCACGATCGCGACCATGGAAGAAGCACTCGGAGGTACGCGTCGGATCCTTCGGGCCATGCCGAACACCCCCGCGGTGGTGGGAAAAGCCGTCACCGGCATCGCCGCGAACGCGCACGCCTCGACCGAGGACATCGCCGCGGTGCGTCGCCTGTTCGAGTACGTAGGCACCGTCATCGAGACCGATGAGGCCGGCATCGACCCGCTGTCGACGATCTCGGGGTCCGGTCCCGCCTATGTGTTCCTGCTCATCGAGGAGTTCACGAAGGCGGCCATCGGCAAGGGGTTCAGCGCGGCGGACGCTCGCGTGATGGCCGAGCAGACGTTCATCGGCGCGGCAGCCCTGCTCGATGCCAGTGGCGAGGATCCTGCCGAGCTTCGTCGTCGGGTCACCAGCCCGAAGGGCACCACCGAGCGCGCGATCGGCGTGCTGCAGGAAGCGCATCTTGACGACGTGTTCGCCCGCGCGACCGATGCGGCGCTGGCGCGCGCGAAGGAGCTCGCGGCCGGAGCCTGAGCCGCGTCTCAGCGGTCCAGGCCCGCGAACCGCTCGATGTCGGAGTTGGTCCCCGACACGATGATCAGGTCGTGGTTGGTGACCACGGTGGCAGCCTCGGCGTAGCGGAACGGCTTGCCGGGGCTCTTCACGCCCACCACCGTCACGTTGTACTTGCTGCGGACGCCCGACTCCATGAGGGGCACGCCACGGATGAAGCGCGGCGGATACATCTTGGCCAGCACGAAGTCGTCGTCGAAGCGGATGAAGTCCAGCATCCGGCCCGACACCAGGTGCGCGACGCGCTCTCCGGCCTCACGTTCGGGGTAGATGACGTGGTTCGCGCCGACTCGGGCGAGGATCTTGCCGTGCGCCTGGGAGACCGCCTTGGCCCAGATCTGCGGCACCTTGAGGTCGACGAGGTTGGCGGTGATGAGCACCGACGCCTCGATCGATGAGCCCACGGCGACGACGGCCACCTGGAAGTCTTGAGCGCCGATCTGCTTGAGGGCCTCGAGGTTGCGAGCGTCGGTCTGGACGGCGTGGGTGACGCGCTCCGACCACTTCTGCACCAGCTCGAGGTTGTCGTCGATGGCGAGGACCTCACGATCCAGTCGGTCCAGTTCGCCGGCGCACGCGGCACCGAAGCGGCCGAGGCCGATCACGAGGACGGGAGCGTCGCTCCGGATCCGTTCAACCAACGATGGGCCTTTCCACGGGCAGCGAGTACAGCTGCGTCTTCGATGAGGCGGCGACCGCCGCGGCGAGAGTCACTGTACCAACGCGGCCCATGAACATGGTGGCCGCGAGCACATACACCCCGGCATCGGGAAGGTTCTCCGCGATGCCGGTGGACAATCCCACGGTCGCGAAGCCGGAGATCACATCGAACAGCACGTGCTCGACAGGGGCTTTCGTGATCTGGGTCAGGATGATCGTGGAGGCGGCGACGATGGTCGCACCCCACGCCACCACCGACAGCGCCACGCGCTGCACGTCGGAGGGGATGCGGCGCCCGAACGCCTGGACGCTGGGGCGTCCCTTGGCCTCGGAGAACACCGCGAGGGCGAGCACCGCGAGGGTGGTCACCTTGATGCCGCCCGCGGTGGAAGCCGACCCGCCGCCGACGAACATCAGCATCGAGGCCACCAGCAGCGACGATCCGTGCAGCTCCCCCTGATCCACCACGGAGAAGCCGCCCGAGCGTGTCATCGCCGACATGAAGAACGCTTGGAACGTGGTGTTTCCGGCGTCCATCGACCCGAACGTCGCCGGGTTGTCGTACTCCAGGATGAGGAACATCGCCGCGCCGGCGAAGAACAGGATCACCGTGGTGATGAGGGTGAGCTTTGTGTGCAGCGACCACTGGCGGTAGTGCCAGCGCTGCTTGGCGAGCGTGAAGATCACGGGGAAGCCGATGGAGCCGAGGAAGACACCCAGCATCAGCACGAAGAGGATCGCGTGGTCGTCGGCGAACGGTGCCAGACCGCCCGCGTTCGGGGTGAAGCCGGTGTTGGTGAACGCCATCGCGCCGTAGTACGGCGCCTCCCAGAGGGCGATCAGGGGATCGACGCCCGCGATCACCAGCAGCGGGTAGAGGATCACCGCCAGGCTCGCCTCGATGATGAGCGTGGAAATCGCCACAGTCAGTAGCAGCGAGCCGACCTCGCCCAGGCGGACGGTCTGGCCCTCGTTCACGGGGCCGCCGTGCACGCGCAGCGGGTTGCTGTCACCGGCGGCGATGAGCTTCGCGCGAAGGCCCAGGCGCTTGGAGATGACGAGGCCGAGGATCGACGCCAGTGTCAGCACACCGAGCGCGCCCACCTGCACGCCGATGAACACCAGCGCGTTGCCGAAGGGCGACCAGTGCGAGTCCATATCCACCGTCGCGAGGCCCGTCACGCAGATGGTCGAGACGGCGGTGAAGAGCGCGTCGGCGAGGGACGTCTGCCGGCCGTCGGCGCTGGCGGCCGGCAGCGAGAACAGCACCGTGAACAGGGTGATGAGCGAGACGAAGATCACGACGGCGAATCGAGCGGGCGATTCGGTGGTGGTGTCACGCAGCTTCACACCCAGTCGCTGGATCCATGATCCCGGCTCCTGAGGTATCAGCCGACGTGCGGACACGCGTGCCATCTGGCTCCCTCTTCCCGATTCCGGCCGTCCGTCATGGTACTCCGGTCTGGTCCTGACTACCCTAAACACATGGCCGACATCTTCGACGTGATCGCCGACAGCACCAGGAGAGAGATTCTCCGACTGTTGTTGGACCGATCCGACGCCCCCGCATACGACGGGACGAGCGTCTCCCAGATCGTCGCGGAGCTGGGGATCAGTCAGCCCACGGTGTCCAAGCACCTGAAGGTGCTGCGCGATGCCGGGCTCGTCACCGTCCGCGAAGAGGGCCAGCATCGCTTCTACAGCCTGGACATCACGCCGATGGAGGAGATCGAGGACTGGCTGATGCCGTTCATCGACGCCCACGACGACCAGGTGGTGGCGGCACTTTCCGACAGTGCGGTGCACGCCGCCGACTTCGTCGGACGCACCGCGGCAGCCATCACGCACGCCGTGACGTCGACGTTCCGCAAGCGCCCGTCGCGCTGAGCGACAGCCGCGGACATGGCGACGGGCGGGGAGCTCAGCTCACCCGCCCGTCACATCGGTCCCGACAACCGCGAGGCCCGCACTCGCTGCGGATTCAGTCCCGTGTCTCCGCGATCGGACCGGATCGGTGCTGTGAAGGGGGAGAACATCGCGCCCATCCGGTCATCGAGCGCTTGCGAGCCCCGATGACATCAAGTAAACGACACCGGTCTGAAACGCGGCGCAAAGCGCCCTATGCGTCTGCTGAGCGTCTGAGTTGTGATCACAGTTTTCAGCAATCACACGAGCCACAGGCGTCACGCTGGACTCGGATGTTTACATCCTTCTCAGGAAAGCCATAGGCTGTGCAGGTTCGGAAGGAGGGGTTTCGTGTCCGATTACTCTGATGTGCGCTTCCTCACGGTGGCAGAGGTCGCCGAGCTCGCGCGCGTGTCGAAGATGACCGTGTACCGCATGGTGCACGCCGGTGAGCTGCCGGCCGTTCGGTTCGGACGCTCCTACCGTGTGCCCGAGTCGGCGGTGGCCCAGCTGCTGCAGCGGCCCATCTCGGACGTCGGCTGAACGAGTCGGCTCACTGCATCCTGTAGACTGCCGCGAGGCAATTTTTCATCTGCCCGTTCCCGGGTGAACGATGTGTTCACCCAGCCCCGATCTAGTGAGGTTTCCGTGGGTTCTGTCATCAAGAAGCGCCGCAAGCGCATGGCGAAGAAGAAGCACCGCAAGCTGCTTCGCAAGACTCGCCACCAGCGCCGCAACAAGAAGTAAGCGGCAAGGCCCGGCGGGCCTGACACCGAGCGCCTGTCTCCGGACGGGCGCTTCGTGTTTCTCGCAGCCGAGATCACGGAGGACGAATGGATCAGTCAACGAAGGCGCCCCTGCGCATCCTCGTGGTGGGCGGCGTGGCTGCGGGCATGAGCTTTGCGGCGCGCGCACGTCGGCTGGATGAGAGCGCCGAGATCGTGGTGTTCGAGCGCGGCCTTCATCCGAGCTTTGCCAACTGTGGCCTGCCCTACTACGTCTCCGGCGAGATCGAGCAGCGCGATGCCCTGCTGGTGCAGACGCCGCAGTCGCTGCGCGCGGCACTGGACATCGATGTGCGCGTGGGGCACGACGTCGTCGCCGTCGACACCGTCGAGCGCACGATCACGGTCCGCTCGGCGGCGGGGGAGAGTATCGAGCGCTACGATCGCCTCATGCTGGCTCCGGGGGCAGCATCACTGCGTCCGGACATCGCCGGCATCGATGCACCGCAGGTGTCGCTGCTGCGCACGGTGGAGGACGCCGTCGCTCTGCGCGAGCGTGCGGGCACGGGACCCGTCGTCGTGATGGGCGGTGGCTATATCGGGCTCGAAGCCGCCGAGGCGTTCCGCCTCCGCGGGGATGACGTGCATGTGATCCAGCGCGGCGGGCACGTGCTCAGCCGGCTGGAGCCGGAACTGGCGAGTCTGGTCACCGGTGAGCTGCAGCGCGCGGGCGTCTCGGTCCACACGGGGGTGACCGTTTCGGAGATAGAAGACCACGGTGACCAGGCCGAGGTGGTGCTGAGCAACGGAACCCGTCTACCCGCGCGCACCGTGCTCGTGGCTGCGGGAACGCGCCCCGACACGGACTTCCTGGGTGGTGCAGTGCCGCTCACTGCGGCAGGCATCATCGCGGTGGACGGGCACGGCGCGACTGGAGTGGCCGACGTCTGGGCCGCGGGCGACGCCACCAGCGTGACCGATCCGCTCACCGGCGGCGATCTCGTCGCTGCGCTGGCAGGCCCGGCCAACCGCAACGGCCGGCTGATCGCCGACGCGATGCTCGGATCGGGTGCCGTGCGATCGCAGCCGACTCCGCTCGGAACCTCCATCGTGCGCGTGTTCGGGCAGGCCGTCGCGATGACCGGTCGCAATCGTGCGGAGCTTCTGGCAGCCGGCGTCGCGCACCACACACTGCACCTGCATGCCGGCTCTCACGCTGGCTACTTCCCGGGCTCCGAGCCGGTGCACCTCGTGATTCACTTCGCGGCGGATGACGCTCATGTCGCCACGGGCACGCTGCTCGGTGCCCAAGCGGTGGGACGCGACGGCATCGACAAGCGGATCGATGTGCTGGCGACCGCGATTCGAGCCGGGCTACATGTCGATGACCTGATCGATCTGGATCTGGCGTATGCCCCGCCCTATGGCAGTGCGAAGGACCCGATCACCATGGCCGGCCTGGTCGGCGACAACGTGCTGACCGGCACCACCGTGCTCTGGTACCCGTGGGAGTTGGAGGCTGCGCAGCGCGACACGCTGATTCTGGACGTCCGGCGCGCGGATGAGCGCGCTCGCGGTTTCCTCGCGGGATCGCTGCACGTGCCGCACACCGAGTTGCGTGATCGCATCGACGAGGTGCGGGAGGCGGCCGCTGGTCGCCTCGTGCGCATCCACTGCGCGTCGGGCGTACGCTCGTATCTCGCCCACCGCCAGCTCGTGGCGGCCGGGTTCGACTCCGCGACACTCTCCGGCGGGATGCAGACGCTCCTCGCCTTCCACGGAAAGGGCATCCTCAGCCATGAAGAGCATTGACATCACCGAACTCGAGGGCCGCGGCCTGCCGCTCATCGACGTGCGCGAGACGGACGAGTTCGCCGCCGGTCACGTTCCCGGTGCCGTCAACATCCCGATGTCGGAGATCACCGGTCGCCTGGCCGAGCTCCCGTCCGGTGCGTTCGATGTGATCTGCCAGGCCGGCGGCCGCTCGGCACGCGTGGTGGAGTACCTCGAGGCGCAGGGCCACGACGCCACGAACATCGACGGCGGTACCGGTGCGTGGATCGCGATGGGCAAGCCCGTCGAACACTGAACTGTCCACATGGTTGGGGGCGGCGAATCCCGTATGCCTGCAGCGGCATAGGATGAGGGAGTGACCACTCTCACCATCATCGGCAAGCCCGAGTGCCACCTCTGCGATGTGGCTCAGGGGGTCGTCGAGCGGGTGCTTTCGGAGCTTCCCGAAGACGTCGCTGATCGCGTCGAGGTGGTGGAGAAGTCGATTCTCGACGAACCGGCGCTCTACGAACTGTGGTGGGAGAAGATCCCGGTGGTGCTGATCGACGACTCCCTGCACGCGCACTGGCGCGTTGCGGCGGATCGACTGCAGTCCGCGCTGTTGGACGCCGACCGCGCCCGCTCCTGACACCCCTCGGAGGATCCATGACCATCCGTCACATCGTCGCCTGGCAGGTTGCCGCCGATGACGCCGCGCTGAAGGCCGAGCACGCTCGCGGCATCGCCGATCGGCTGCTGGCGCTCGAAGGTGTCATCCCCGAGATCCTGTCGATCTCCGCGGGGCCGGAGGCACTGTACGAGCAGAACTGGGACGTCGCGCTTGTCGCGGACTTCGCGGATCGCGAGGCCCTGGAGCGGTATCAGACCCACCCGGCGCATCAGGAGGTCGTCGCCTACGTTCGCAGCGTGGTCTCCGGTCGCGTCGCCGTCGACTTCGAGCTCTGACGCCGGTTCCTGAGAGCTGCTCAGGAACCGGCGCGGAACGAGTCAGGCCTCGAGCTCGACGACCTCGGCGTCGGCGGCGTTGCGGCGGACAGATTCGATGCCACCCTGGGCACCTGACTTCGAGGCGTAGCCCTGGCCGCTGGCGATCACCTCGCCGTTGGCGGCCTTGAGGCGGAAACGCCACTCGCCGGCCTTGTCCTGGTACAGCTCGAACTTTCCTGCCATGGGGAACCTCCTGGGTCGGGCACCATCCGGGATTTCGGAGGCGTGCGCTGAGGGGAACATAGCGCTGCGGACCGGCTCACAGGAAGAGCCCGCAGGTAACGTGACGGCGAAGGAAGCTACGCCTCGCCGCGCGGCCGACTCGTGACGGGACGATCCGACAGCCGCACGCCCACGGCCTCGCCGAACTCGGGGCGGATCGCGGCGTCATGCTGCACCCGCACCACCTCGCCCGCCTCCGTGCGCACCAACGTGCGGCGGATGCTTCCGAGGAACGTGCTCTCCTGGACCACGCCCTGCGCATCGCCCGATCCGGCCGGGACCAGCGCGACGTGCTCAGGACGCAGGAACACCTCCACCTCGCCGCTCGCCGGCTCCAGGAGCGGCAGCTCCCTGCCCCAGACCTGAGCACGCGCGCCGTCGGCCACTGCGGAGATCACACTGGAGAGCCCCACGAACGCGGCCGTGAAGGCGGTCGTCGGCGTGGAGTAGAGCTCCTCCGGTGTGCCGATCTGCTCGATCCGCCCGGCGTTCATCACCGCGATCCGATCCGAGACCGCCAGCGCCTCCTCCTGGTCGTGCGTTACGAACACCGTGGTGATGCCGAGGCGCAGCTGCAGCCGACGGATCTCGTCGCGCAACTGCACGCGCACCTTCGCGTCGAGGGCGGAGAGTGGCTCGTCGAGCAGGAGCACCCGGGGAGCGGTGACGAGAGCGCGGGCGAGGGCCACGCGCTGCTGCTGTCCGCCGGAGAGCTGGTGCGGGTAACGATCCGCGAACCCGCCGAGGCCGACGAGGTCCAGCGCGTCCTGCGCTCGCTGCAGCGCCTCACTGCGTGCGACCTTGCGCCGACGCAGTCCGTACGCGGTGTTCTCGCGCACGCGCAGGTGCGGGAACAGGGAGTACGCCTGGAACACCATGCCGATGTCGCGCTTGTTGACAGGGACCGCCGACACGTCGACGCCGTCCATCAGCACCGATCCACCCGATGCGTCCTCCAGACCGGCGAGCACGCGGAGTGCCGTGGTCTTGCCACAGCCCGACGGTCCGAGAAGCGACACGAACTCGCCCGGGCGGATGTGCAGGTCCAATCCGTGCAGCACGCGGGTGCTGCCGTAGTCCTTCACCACGTTCACGAGATCGACGCGGGTGCCGGTGCCGGCGTCCGCGAGCAGCAGGTTGTCGCCGGTGGGCGGGAGGGCGAGCGGGGCGTCGGTCATGACCGCACCTTTCGTGAGCGCCCGCGCGCGGCGAAGCCGAGTGCGAGCAGGAGGAGGAAACAGAACGTGAGTGCCAGCAGCGTGAAGATGGCCGAGGCGTAGGGGTCGATCTTGCCGATCACTACCAGGGCGGTCTGCAGCACCTGGCGGTTGAGGAGAGACGCGATCGTGAACTCGCCGAGCACCACCGCAATGGAGATCAGCGAGGCGGCCAGCAGCCCCGAGCGCAGGTTCGGCACGAGCACCGTGACGAACACCGTCGCCCAGTTGGCGCCGAGCGAGCGCGACGCCTCGGTGAGTGTCCGCAGGTCCACCGCGTCGATCGATGCCTGGATCGAGCGGTACGCGAACGGCAGCACCGTCACCCCATACGCGAACGCGAGCGTCCACGCGCCGGTGCCGAGCGTGCGCCCGATCTGCAGGTAGATCGGGGTGAGGCCGACGACCACGACGATGGCCGGGATCGAGATCGGCAGCAGCGCGACGAACTCGAACACCGCCTTCACCCGCGCGAACCGCAGGTTCACGAGGATCATCGTGGGTGCGAGCAGCACGATCACGATCACGACGGTGACCACCGCGAGGATCAGCGAGTTGCTGAGCCCCGCGGTGAGCGGCTTCATCACGGAGGGGTTCGCGGCGCTGAACAGGTCGATCCAGTGGTCCAGAGTCAGCGCGCCGTCGGCGTCCTGCAGCGTGTACAGCAGGGTGGACACCAGCGGGATCGCAAAGATCCCGCCCACCAGAATCCCGATGGTCCAGCGGGTGGGGAGCGCGGGGCCGATGTCTCCGGCGGTGCGGCTCATCGCTGCCACCTCGCAGCCCGTCGCTGCACGAGGGCGTACGCGCACATCACCACGCCGATCACGACGATCATCCCGAACGCGAGCACACCGGCGAGGTTCTCTCGCCCGAGCAGCGTTTCGCTGGTCAGCGCGGTGCGCATCTGCAGCGGCACGATCTGTGACCCCTGGCTTGCAAGAGCCGCGGCCGTCGCATACGACGAGAACGCGTTGGCGAACAGCAGCAGGGCACTGGCGAGGAAGGACGGCGCCAGCACGGGAACGCCGACATGCAGCCAGAATCCCGCGCGGGTGCCGCCGAGCGTGAGGTTGGCCTCCGCCCAGGACGCGCGCAGCGCGGCGACGGCGGGCATGAAGGTGATCACCATGAGCGGCACCTGGAAGTACAGATAGGTGGGGATCAGGCCGGGCAGCGCGTAGATCCAGGCGCCTTCGGCAAAGATGTCGATCCCCATCACATCGCGGAGGAATCGGGTCAGGACACCCTGGATTCCGATGGTGGAGATCATCGCGAACGCCAGCATCACGCCGCCGAACTGCGCCAGCACGCCGCAGGCCGCGTCGACCGTGGTGCGCACGAAGCCGGTGGGGGACAGGCCCAGCAGCGCGTAGCAGACGAGGGCGCCCACGATCGCGCCGACCACGGCAGTGAGCAGCGACAGCCAGGTGGAGTTCCAGAAGGTGGCAAGGATCACCGGGTCGCCGAGTGCGGCGAAGGAGGCCAGCGTGAAGGAGCCGTCCTTCGCGAACAGGCCGGAGCCGATCGCGATGATGGTGGGCACCACGAGGAACAGGGCCACATAGGCCAGGAACGGCGCGAGCCCGAGGCCAGCGAGGGACGAACGGCGAAGCCGCCGGCCCGGGGCGCGAAGCCCCGAGCCGGCGGGAACGGTGCCGTGGGAGACGGCGGTGGCGGTCACTGAACCGCAGCCGCCCACTTCTCACCGAGAAGGGTGCCGGCCGCCGTGCTCTGCTTCTCGGTCGGAACCAGCGTGTCGGCCGGTGCCTTCGGAAGCTGAGCTGCGAGGTCGGCGTCGATGGTGCCGGCCTTCGTCATGGCCTCCATGCGGACCGGACGGGCGCCACCCTTCAGCCACAGGTTCTGCGCCTCGTCGCTGTAGAGGAACTCCTGCCACAGGCGAGCAGCCGCCGGGTTCGGGGCGTCCACGTTGATGGCCTGGTTGTAGTAAGCCGCGTAGCCGTCACCGGGGAAGACCACGACCTTCCAGTCCTTGTTGTCCTTCGCGTGTGCGGCGTTCAGGTAGTCCCAGTCGAACACGACCGGAGTCTCGCCCGAGGCGACCGTCGCCGTGGTGACATCCACCTTGAGCAGGTTGCCTGCCGTGTTGAGCTTCGAGAAGAAGTCGATGCCCGCGCTGTAGTCGTCGAGGGATCCGCCGTTCTGGACGGTGGCCAGGCCCACGGCGCTGAAAGCGGCACCCGCCTGCGTCGGGTCGCCGTTGAGGGCGACCGCACCCTTGTACTCGCTCTTCAGGAGGTCGGTGATCGCCGCCGGGGCCGGGAACTTCTTCGAGTCGTAGCCCACCGACATGTACCCGCCGTAGTCGCCGACGAACAGGCCCGTCGACTCCTTCAGCGCGTCGGGGATTTCATCCCAGGTCTGCACCTTGTAGGCGGCGAACTGGTCGGTGTTCTGCAGCGCGACGGTGAGGCCGAGGTCGAACACGTCGGGAGCGGTGTCGAGACCCTGGTTGGTCTTGGCGGCCGTGATCTCCTCGGCGGAGGAGACATCGGGCGACTGCTCGTTGATGGTGATCTCGGGGTACTTCGCGGTGAACGCGTCAAGGATCTCGCCGTAGTTGGCCCAGTCACGCGGCAGGGCGATGACGTTGAGGTTGCCCTCCTTCTTCGCGGCAGCCTCCAGGTCGGCCAGGGTGCCGAAGTCGCTGAGGCTGGTGGCGGTGGCGGCGTCGACCGACGACGATCCGGAGTCGGTGGCGCCGGCGGTGCCCGCTGCATCAGCGGTCCCGGAGCACGCCGACAGGGTGAGCGCGGCGATTCCGGCGACCGCGACGCCCACGGCGAGGCGGCGGAACGGACGAATGGTTCGGGTCATTGCTGTGTCCTCTCGAGGCCCGGCCGGCGGCAGGGCCTCGATGACGTTATGCATCGAGCATGGCGGCCAATCGTCCGCCGGGTGAACGACGGATGATCCGCGGGTTTCCGAGCGGGGACGGGCGTGACGGCCCCGCATCGCCTACGGTGGAAGCACCATGTCGCCACGCACCACCGCCACCGCAGAGACGGTCGATCGCATCCGCCCGAGCATCGCCGATCTCGTGCTCGCTCTCGTGTTCCTGCTGCTCGGCTGGGGTGGTGCCGTCCTGCTGATGGACTACACGAGCCTGCCGACCCCGGCGAACGCGAGCGGTACGCGGCGCCTGGTAGCGCTCGCCACCATGGTCCTGCCGTTCGCGCTGCCGCTGGTCTTCTTCCTGATCGGCCTGCTGCGTCGACGTCAGCGCGGAAATGGGGCGGTCTGGCTCACGATCCTGGGCATCCTGCTGGGCATCCTCGCGGGTGTTGTCGGGCACCTCGCGGGCCTGGGGCTGTCGCTGCTCGGCTGACACCCTCGCACAGCATCCGTCCAGCCGCTCGCCAGGTGGCCCTCAGTAAGATCGAAGGGTGCCCGCAACCCGTCTCCACCTGGTGCGCCACGGGGAGGTTTTCAACCCCGAGCGCGTGCTCTACGGTCGTCTCCTGGGGTATCGGCTGAGCCAGGCTGGTCGCGCCATGGCGGCCCAGGCGGCTGACTACATCGCTGGTCTCGACCGGCCGGTTGGAGCGCTGGTCTGCTCTCCGCTGCAGCGCACGAAGGAGTCGGCGCAACCGTTCACCGCGCGCTTCGGTCTCGCACCGGTCGTGGATGATCGGGTCATCGAGCCGACCAATGCCTTCGAGGGCAAGCGGATGCGACTCGCGGTGCTCAATCCGCTCAACTGGCGCTACCTCATGCGTCCGTCCATCCCGAGCTGGGGCGAGCCGTTCACGTCGATCGCCGCCCGCATGCGCGCGGCGATGGACGACCTCTGGGACGAGACCGACGACGCGGACGCGGTCATCGTGTCACACCAGGCACCCATCTGGATCACGCACCTCTCCGTCGCGGGCGAGAAGCTCGCGCACAACCCGAGCACGCGTCGTTGCGCGCTCTCCTCCGTCACGTCGTTCGAACGACATGGCGGCGTGTGGACCGAAGTCGGCTACGCCGAGCCGGCATCCACAGGATCCGCTGTCGATGTAGGAGCAGTATGACCAGGCGTCGCTTGTTCGCCACTGCCGCTGCCGCGCTCGCGGCTGTGGCTCTCACCGTCTCGCTCTCGGCCTGCGCGTCAACCGACGCCGCCACCCAGGCCTTCCGCGACGGCCAGAACGCCGGCTACATCGGTGGTGACGGGCGCTGGTCCGAGATTCCCGAGGCCGATCGCGGTGAGCCGGTCGACTTCGCCGGAGTCACGCAGGACGGCGACGAGATCTCCAGCGAAGATCTGCGCGGCGACGTCGTGGTGATCAACTTCTGGTACGCCGCGTGTGGTCCGTGCCGTGTCGAGGCTCCCGACCTGGAGAAGATCTACCAGGACCACAAGGACTCCGGCGTCAGCTTCATCGGTATCAACACCGCTGACCAGGCTGACACCGCGAAGTCCTTCATGAAGACCTATGGCGTCACGTACCCGAGCATCATCGATGCCGGCGACGGCGCCGCCAAGATCGCCTTCGCGCAGACGGTTCCGCTGCAGGCCTCCCCGAACACGGTCGTGCTCGACAAGGAGGGCCGCGTCGCCGCCACCATCATCGGCGCGATCGACGGCCCGTCCGTGCTGAACACCTTCGTCACCGAACTCTCCGACGAATCGTGACCGGCCCACTGTCGGCCGGGGAGGTCTCGTGAACGGGCTCGTCGCGAGTGGTGCGCTCTGGGCGGCACTGCCCGTGGCCCTGCTCGCCGGTCTGATCTCCTTCCTGTCGCCGTGCGTGCTGCCGCTGGTTCCGGGCTATCTCGGCTTCCTCGGCGGCACGATGTCGCGTGGCACGGAAGCCGGCACCGTCTCGCGTCGCCGGCTGCTGCTGGGGGTGCTGCTGTTCATCCTCGGCTTCACGGCGGTGTTCGTCGTCGTGATCGTCCTTGGCGGCTTCTTCGGCGGCGTCTTCCTGCAGTACCAGGACCTCATCACGCGCATCCTCGGCGTGGTCGTGATCCTCATGGGACTGGTGTTCATCGGTCAGGTGTCGTTCCTGCAGCGCACGGTGAAGATGGACGTCTCTGGAAAGACGGGTCTCATCGGAGCGCCGCTGCTGGGGATCGCCCTCGGCGTCGGCTGGACTCCCTGCATGGGCCCGACCCTCGCCACGATCATCTCGGTGGCCTGGGGACTCGGCGATCCCGGACGGGCGGCGATTCTCGGCATCGCCTACTCGCTGGGCCTCGGGATCCCGTTCATTCTGCTGGCGCTCGGACTCGGCTGGGCCTCCAAGTCCGTGGCGTTCATCCGCAAGCACATCCGCGTCGTCAACGTCATCGGCGGCGTGCTCCTCATCATCGTCGGCCTTCTCATGGTCCTGGGCGTCTGGACGATGCTCATGACCCGTCTTGGATCAGTGATGTCCAGTGTCATCCTCCCCCTCTGACTCTCGCCCGAGTGGCAAGCCTCGGATCGCGAAGGCCTCCGCGGCCGACGCCACCGATCCGCTTCGCCCATCGGACTACATCGACAGCCCTTCCGGCGCAGATCGCGAGGACATCAACGCGCCGGCGCTCGGCCTGATCGGCTGGATCCGCTGGGCGTGGCGGCTGCTGACCAGCATGCGCACCGCGCTCGTCCTGCTGCTGATCCTCGCGATCGCGGCCGTGCCCGGGTCGATCTTCCCGCAGCGCAGCGCCGACCCCAACGGTGTCGTGGCGTGGAAGACCAACAACCCCGACATGTTCCCGGTGGCGGACTGGTTCCAGCTGTTCGACGTCTACACGTCGGTGTGGTTCTCGGCGATCTACCTCCTGCTGTTCGTGTCGCTGGTCGGCTGCATCATCCCGCGCATCAAGCACCACGCGAAGGCGCTGCGTTCGCGCCCGCCGCGCACTCCGGCGCGCTTGTCGCGTCTCGCTGATCACCGCGCGGACGTGTTCGAGGTGCCGGGCGACGCTGCAGCAGAGGCCGAGCACGCCGTGCAGGTGGCCGCAGCCCAGCTGCGTTCCGCCGGCTATCGCGTGGAGCGCTTCGACGGACGCGGCGCGTTCTCGGTGTCCGCCGAGCGCGGGTACTGGCGCGAGACCGGGAACCTGGTGTTCCACATCTCGCTCGTGGGTGTGCTGATCTCCGTCGGGATGGGTGGGGGGTTCTCCTACACCGGGCAGACGGTGATCGTGGAAGGAACCACCTTCGTCAACCAGCTCGTGGACTACTCGTCGATGAACAAGGGCCGCTTCGTCGGCGATGACGCCCTGGTGCCATACGGAATGACGCTCGACTCGTTCGATGTGACCTATCAGCTGCCCGACAGCAACTCTCCGGGCCAGGCCGGTGACTTCGCGGCCAACCTCACCATCACCGCGCCCGGCGACGGTCACAAGGAGAAGAAGACGGTTCGTGTGAACCACCCGCTCGACCTCTGGGGCGATCGGGTGTTCCTGCTCGGCAACGGCTACGCGCCGCACATCACGGTGCGTAATGCCGACGGCGAGGCGATCTTCAGCCAGGCGGTGCCCTTCGTGCCGCAGGAGAACAGCACGATGATGTCCGGCGGTGTGGTGAAGATTACCGACGGACTTCCGGAGCAGGTGGGCCTGCAGGGATTCTTCTATCCCACGGTCGGCGAGCTCGATACCGGTGCGCTCACGTCGGTCTATCCCGACTTGATCATGCCGACGCTGTCCCTGAACGTCTACGCCGGAGACCTCGGCATCAACGACGGCACCCCGGTGAACGTCTACACGCTGGACGTCTCCAGCATGCGCAACATTGCCGGACCCAAGGCGGACTTCCCGGCCCTCATCATGAAGCCGGGCGAGACCGTCGACCTTCCGAACAACTGGGGCACGGTCACGTTCGACAACCTGGATCCGAAGGCGCAGCTGTCGCCCGCCGCGGATCACAGCACGGAGTATGAGCATTCCGTCCCGCGCTACGTCTCACTGCAGATGCATCACGACCCCACGTCCATCTTCGTGTTGATCTTCGCCGTGCTCGCGCTGCTCGGACTCCTGCTCGCCCTGTTCATCCCGCGTCGGCGTGTGTGGGTGAGGGCCACCCCGAAGGGGGCGCACGTCACCCTCGAGTACGCGGGCCTGGCGCGCGGTGAGGATCCCCAGCTCGCCGCGGCCGTGGAGGCTATCGCGGACAAACATCAGGCGGCGCTCGCCGAATCCCCCCAGCCGTCGTCCGATTCCGGTCAGAAAGTAGACTGAGCCCATGTCCGCGTCCGATTTCGAGCAGTTCTCCCTTCTGTCGATCTGGACAGCGATCGCGCTCTACGCGCTCGCCCTCCTCATCTACGCCTTCGACATCGCTCGTCGCGCCCAGCAGGCGGCGGACCGTGTCGACGCCGCCGTGACCGTGCGCGAGCGGGTGCTGGTGGGCGCCGACGGCAGCAACCCCGTCACCGGCGGCGGGGCGAGCATCCCGGCTGCCGTGGGGTCGGGGGGCAGGCGCAACCTGTATGCGCGCATCGCCACCAGTGTCATGTGGCTCGGTCTCGTGTTGCACTTCGCGGGCATCGTCCTGCGCGGCCTCGCGATCGGTCACGTGCCGTGGTCGAACCTGTACGAGTTCGCCATGACCGGCACCTTCCTGGTGTCGCTGGTGTACCTGGTCGTGCTGTTCTTCTACGACCTGCGCTACCTCGGATCGTTCATCTCCCTCATCGTGGTGCTGTTCCTGGCGGGTGCGACCCTCAGCTTCTACGTGAAGGTGGTGCCGCTGGCTGACCCGTTGAAGTCGGTGTGGCTCGTCATCCACGTGTTCGTCGCGACCCTCGCGTGCGCCTTCTTCGCGCTGGCCTGTGGGCTCTCGATCCTGCAGCTGATGCAGTCGCGTCGTGCCGCGAAGTTCGCTGCAGGGGCTGCGCCGGTGAAGCGTTCGTTCCTCGACACGATCCCGGACGCCACGCGTCTGGAGGGTCTCGCGTACCGCTTCACGATCGTCGGCTTCATCCTCTGGACCTTCACGCTGATCGCCGGATCCATCTGGGCCAACGACGCGTGGGGTCGCTACTGGGGCTTCGACACCAAGGAAGTCTGGACCTTCGTGATCTGGGTGCTGTACGCCGGCTACATCCACGCGCGCGCCACGCGCGGCTGGCGCGGCTCGCGCTCCGCGTGGCTGTCGATCGTCGGCTTCACCGCGGTGCTGTTCAACTTCACCATCGTGAACGTGTTCTTCAAGGGTCTGCACGCCTACTCCGGCCTCAGTTGAGTTCCGGTGCAGGAGAACCCCGCGCAAGCGGGGTTTTCCTGTTTCTGCGGCGGGGCGGCGGTGCGGTGGGGCGTGGGTCGTGCGGCGGTTGATGAGCGTGCCAGTGGCGGTGCGAGCTCGTCACACTGTCGCCAGTGGAGGACATTGTCGCCAAACGAGGGGATTTCAGCCGAAGTGATCCTCGTTTGGCGGCATCGTCCTCGATTCGCGACGGCCCGGAGTCATGTCAGACCGGCGTCCGCCTCCCTCTCGCTTCCTGTTTCCAATTTCCTATAGGATGCTGGTGCGGGGAAGGCCCGCTCCAGCGGAGGAGATCGCAATGACGCGCTTGTTCAATGACCCGGATGATTTCGCGGCCGATTCGGCGGCGGGGTTCGTGGCGGCCTCGGGTCGGTGGGTGCGCGGCGTCACCGGGGGAGTGGTGCGCTCCACGCGCGGTGCTGAGCCCACGGTGTCCGTCGTCATCGGCGGAGGCAGCGGCCACTACCCGGCGTTCGCCGGACTCGTCGGACCGGGGCTCGCACACGGCGCGGTGATGGGCAATCTGTTCGCCTCTCCGTCGGCCCACCAGGTTCACTCCGTCGCCACCGCGGCGCACGAGGGGCGCGGCGTCCTGCTGAGCTACGGCAACTATGCGGGCGATGTGCTGCACTTCGGCCAGGCCCAAGAACGTCTCCGCGCGGCTGGCATCGACTGTCGTACCGTCACCGTCACCGACGACATCTCCAGCGCGCCGATCGCGGAGCGCGAGAAGCGTCGCGGCATCGCCGGCGACCTCGTGGTCTTCAAGATCGCCGGTGCTGCCGCCGAGGAGGGTCAGGATCTCGACAACGTCGAGCGCGTCGCCGCGCTGGCCAACGAGCGCACGCGATCGCTGGGGGTCGCCTTCAGTGGCTGCACCCTGCCCGGCGCCGACGAGCCGCTGTTCACGGTGCCAGAGGGGCGGATGGCCGTCGGTCTCGGCATCCACGGCGAGCCCGGAATCGACGAGGTCGACATCCCCACCGCCGAAGGACTCGCGGAGCTCTTCGTCTCCTCCCTCCTCGCCGAAGTGTCCGACGACATCGACCTCACCACCGCGCGCGTGGTGCCGATCCTCAATGGACTCGGCAGCGTCAAGTACGAGGAGCTCTACGTGGTCTACGCGACCGTGGATCGCCTGCTCACCGAAGCCGGCGTCACGGTCGTCTCCCCGGAGGTCGGCGAGTTCTGCACCAGCTTCGACATGGCGGGCGCCTCCCTCACGCTGCTGTGGCTGGACGACGAGCTCGAGCGGCTGTGGCTCGCGGCCTGTGACACCCCCGCCTTCCGACGCGGTGCGGTCGAGGGTCGTGTCGCCGTCGAAGCTGTCGAGCAGGCCGCCGAGGACATCGTGATCCCGCCGGCGACGGAAGAATCCCGTCGCGCTGCGGTGACCATCGCGGCCGCCCTCGCCGCCGTCGCGGACATGTTGGACGCCGAGGCCGACGAGCTGGGTCGGATCGATCGCATCGCGGGGGACGGCGACCACGGCATCGGCATGCAGCGCGGCAGCCGCGCTGCGGCGACGACCGCGGCTGAGGTGCTGTCGCGCGGCGCCGGCGCGCGCACGGTGCTGCACCACGCCGGAGATTCCTGGGCCGACATCGGTGGCGGAACGTCGGGGGCGATCTGGGGCGAGATGCTCGTCGCTCTGGGTGAGTCGCTCGGCGACGATGCCGCAGTCGGAGCCGCCGAGGTGGGAGCGGGCGTCGGTCGGATGAAGGACGCGGTGATGTCGTTCGGCAAGGCAACGGTCGGTGACAAGACCATGATCGACGCGATCGTGCCGTTCGCCGACGCTCTCGCCGAGCACCTCACGGCGGGCGCGGGGCTCACCGAAGCGTGGGAGAGTGCCGCGGACACCGCCTCCGCTGCGGCCGAGGCCACCGCCCAGCTCACCGCGCGACTCGGCCGTGCCCGTGCCCACGGCGACAAGAGCCTCGGCACCCCCGACCCCGGCGCGATCTCCTTCGCCCTCATCACTCACACCGTGCTCGACATCCTTCAGAAAGAGAACTGACATGGCACTTCGACTCGTCATCGGATCCGACGACGCCGGCTTCGACTACAAGGAGCGCATCAAGGCGGACCTGCTGAACAACCCCCTCGTGTCGGAGGTGGTGGACGTGGGCGTGGACGCCGACGGTCACACCAACTACCCGACCATTGCGACCACGGCGGCCGAGCGCGTCGCGGCGGGCGAAGCGGATCGAGCGATCCTGCTCTGCGGCACCGGCCTCGGCGTCGCCATCGCGGCGAACAAGGTGGCCGGCATCCGCGCCGTCACCGCGCACGACTCCTTCTCGGTCGAGCGTTCCGTGCTCTCCAACGACGCCCAGGTGCTGTGCATGGGGCAGCGCGTGATCGGCATCGAACTGGCCCGCCGCCTTGCCGCGGAGTGGCTGACCTACACCTTCGATCCGCAGAGCGCTTCCGCGGACAAGGTGCGAGAGATCTGCGCGTACGAGGAACGCTGAATCGCGATGCTCATCGGCGCGAGCTTGAAGATGTACTTCTCCCACGCGCGAACGATCTCGTGGGTGTCGGAGGTCGCCGCGATCGTCGCCGCGCACCCGGCCCGAGGCGCCGTGACGGCATTCGTGATCCCGCAGTACCCGTCCATCCCCGGCGCTCTCGATCGGGCGGGTGATCTCCTTGTGGGCGCTCAGGACGTCGCGACCGAGGACTCCGGCGCGTTCACGGGTGAGGTCTCTGCCGCGGTGCTTGCGGAGCTCGGATGCCGGTTCGTCGAGGTGGGCCACGCGGAGCGTCGACGGATGTTCGGAGACACCGACGCCGTTGTCGCGGCGAAGACCCACGCTGCGATCCGGAACGGCCTGGTGCCCATCGTGTGTGTCGGGGAAGCTGAGCGGGTCGACGCCGACACCGCAGCCAGCGCCTGCATCGAGCAGATCCGCTCCGCCCTCGCTGCCGCCGACGATGCGGGGGTGCGTGGGGAGTTCGTCATCGCGTATGAGCCGCTCTGGGCGATCGGCGCACCGGCCCCGGCAGCCGACGACCACATCCGCGGCGTCTGCACGCGACTGCGTGCCCACCTGCGCGCGGCGGAACGCCCCGCGCGGGTGATCTACGGGGGCAGCGCCGGACCCGGACTCCTCACCCGCATCGCCGACAGTGTGGACGGACTGTTCCTCGGCCGATTCGCGCACGAACCGGGCGCAGTTCGTGACATCCTCGATGAAGTGGGCGCTCTTACGGCATGATCGCGCTCGGCTCTGGGAGGTACGGATGGTGTCAGCAGGCGACGGTGGTCTGCGCGGACTGGACTCGACGATCGAACGTCGAGGCCTGCGCGACCACGTGTACGACCGCATCCTGCGCCTGCTGCTGAGCGGGGAGGCGGCGCCGGGTGCGCGCCTGTCCATCGACACGATCGCCCGCCAGCTCGATGTCTCACCCACCCCGGTGCGTGAGGCGATGGTGCAGCTGGAGCGCACCGGCCTGGTCACCCGTGAGGCGCTGAAGGGCTATCGGGTCGCCCCACCTCTGGGTGTCGCTCAGCTGCGTGAACTCTTCGATGCGCGCATCATGTTGGAGTCCCGCGCGGCCCGCCTCGCCACGCCTGCCACTCCCGCGATGCTGGACGAGCTGCGGGCGGCGGAGGAGACGCACCGTCGGATCGGAGAGCAGGTGATCACCGCGTTGCGCGCCGGCGACACCGATGTGGAGCTCACCACGTCCTACTTCGCCGCCGACGCCGCCTTCCACCGCGTGGTCTTCGATCACTGCGGCAACCGCTACCTCAGCGACATGTCCGAGTCTCTCGGTGCGCAGCTGCACCGCATGCGTCAGTCCGTGCTGCACGGTGTGACCGACGTCCGCGAGGCGATCGCCGAGCACGAGGCCATCGCCGACGCCTTCGCGGGGAACGACCCCGATGCGCCTGAACGCCTCATGCAGCACCACATCGAACAGGTGCGGGCTCGCTCCCTCGATCTCGAGCAGGTCTGATTCGTCGATGACAACAAGCGCACGGTCTCATCCGAGACCGTGCGCTTGTCGCATGGAAGTCAGGGGTTGACCCGTGACCTATTTCCTATAGGATCTACGAAGAGCCGATACCGGTTCGCCATCACGTCAACGGAGTCGTCATGACCGCAACGTCGCACCCCCTCACCAGCGAGAACTGGCCCATCGCCGTCTGCATGCACGGATTCGCTCCCGTCGCCGCCGACGGCACGCGCCTGCACGATGCGTCGGCCGAGACCTGGGACGGCGTCTTCCGCCAGATCGAGCGTCTGGGCTTCACCGCCGTCGAGATCGCCGACAGCCACATCCGCCCGTCGGAGCTGGACCCCGCACGTCGAACCGAGCTGAAGCAGATCGCCACCTCGCACGGCGTGGAGCTGATCTCGGTGCACGTGCAGCGCCAGAGCGTTATCGAGCCGGGCAAGGGGGAGCAGAACCTCGCCTACGCGCACCGGGCCATCGACGCCGCTGCAGAGCTCGGCATGAGCGTCTTCTCCACCGGTCTGCACCAGCCGTTCAGCGAGGCGCAGCGTCGGGCACTGTGGTTCTGGACCGCGCAGGGTCCGGTCGACCCGGATGACGCGGAAACGCGCGCGCTGGCCGTGCGACGCCTCCGCGAGCTGGGCGAGCACGCGGCATCCGTCGGCCTGCCGATGGCGCTGGAGATGTACGAGGACACCTATCTCGGCACCGCAGACAGCGCCGTGCGCCTGATCGAGGAGATCGGCCTGGACAACGTGGGCCTCAACCCCGACATCGGAAACCTGGTGCGCCTGCACCGTCCTATCGAGGACTGGCGAGAGATGCACGAGAAGACTCTCCCGTACGCCAACTACTGGCACGTGAAGAACTACATCCGCGATGAGGCGGCCGACGGCAGCTGGCAGACCGCGGTGCCCACCAGCATGGAGCTGGGCCTCATCAACTACCGCGCGATGGTGGCGCGGGCCGTGGAGATCGGCTTCCGCGGACCGTTCCTCATGGAGCAGTACGGCGGCGACAGCCTCGGAGTCTGCGCCGCCAACCGCGACTACCTGCGAACGCTTCTGCCCGACGCGGCAGACGCCTGATCCGTTGATCCACAAGGAGAATGACATGACCGAAGAGCGTCCCGTCTACGCGGTGATCGGCAGCGGCTACATGGGCGGTGGCATCGCTCAGATGCTCGCCCTCTCGGGTGCCGATGTGCGTATCGCCGACGTCGACATCGAGATCGCGCGCACCAACCGCGACCGTCTCATCGCCGAGGCGGAGCAGTTCACCGCCGACGGCCTGTTCCCGGAGAACGCCGCCACGCTGATCGCGGAGCGCGTCGTCGCGGCCACCATCGAGGAGGCCGTCGTCGGCGCCAGCTTCATCGAGGAAGCCGTGCCGGAGAAGATCGAGATCAAGCACGCGACGCTGCGTCGGATCTCCGAGGCGGCCGCGCCTGACGCGATCATCGGCAGCAACACGTCCACGATTCTCATCGGTCGCCTGGCCGAGGCCGTCAGCAACCCGGAGCGCTTTCTGGGCGTTCACTTCTCCAACCCGGCTCCTTTCATCCCGGGTGTGGAGCTCATCCCGCACGCCGGCACGGATGAGTCCGTGCTGCCCGTGGTCGAGGCGATCGTCGCCGCCACCGGCAAGGAGACGGCACGCGTGAAGGACGCCACTGGCTTCGTCCTGAACCGTCTGCAGTATGCGCTGTTCCACGAGGCCACCCAGCTGGTCGAAGAGGGCGTGGCGACGCCGGAGGACATCGACACGATCGTTCGCACCACCTTCGGCTTCCGCCTGCCGTTCTTCGGCCCGTTCGCGATCGCCGACATGGCCGGTCTCGACGTGTACGCGTTCTGCTACGCCTCGCTGCAGACCGAGTTCCCCGAGCGCTTCGCGACCCCGCCGATCCTCGATGCCCTGGTTTCAGCCGGCAAGCTCGGCACCAAGTCGGGTGCCGGCTTCCTCGACGTGCCCGCGGATCGCACGCCCGAGCTCGTGGCGTACCGCAACAAGGCCTATGTCGCGATGAAGAAGCTCATCGACGAACTCGGTCCCGCCCCCATCCAGCCCGCGCAGAACTGAAGGCAGCATCATGGCCACTCCCTTTCCCGCTGAGCGCACCGTCATCCTGACGGGCGCCGCCAGCCCCCGCGGCATCGGCCGCGCCACCGCGTTCTACCTCGCCGAGCGCGGGTGGAACGTCGGCATCATCGACGTCGACGCAGACGCCGCAGCGCGAACCGCCGCTGAGGTCGCCGAAGCTCACGGTGTTCGCGCCGCGGGTGTCGGCGCTAACGTGGCCGACCGCGAGCAGGCCGTCGCCGCCGTCGACGCGCTGGAGGCCGAGCTGCCGCAGACCGTCGCGCTGGTGAACTTCGCCGGCGTCTCGTCGCCTGTCCCGTATCTGGAGGTCACTCCCGAGGAGTGGCACCGCGTGCAGTCGATCAACCTCGAAGGTGTGCACTGGGTCACCCAGCGCGTCGCGCGCACCCTGGCCGAGAACGGTGTCGGTCGTCTGGTCGGCATCTCGTCGGTGTCGGCGCAGCGCGGTGGCGGCACGTTCTCCAAGACGCCGTACTCGGCATCGAAGGCGGGCGTCATCGGCCTGATGCGATCCATCGCCCGCGAGCTCGGACCGCTGGGCGTGACGGCCAACGTGATCTCGCCCGGACCGATCGACACCGACATCATGGGCGGCACCCTGACCGACGAGCGCAAGACAGCGATGGCCGCAGACGGCGTGCTGCCGCGCATCGGCACGCCGACCGACATCGCCGCCGCGGTCGCCTATCTCATCAGCGAGGACGCCGGATTCGTGACGGGCCAGACCCTGAACGTCGACGGTGGCCTGTACATGCACTGAGGCGCGCACATGTCTCGGCGCTGGTCCACCAGCCGTATCGCCTTCCTGGTGGTCGGGGTGATCTGCGTGGCCGTCGGCCTCGTCATGATCCTCCCGACCCTGGGCGGCTGACCCTTTCCCCTCACGACAACCACTCAAAGGAGAGTCTGTGTCTCACTCGGAGTTCGGTCCCGCCACGCGGGCCAATGTCACCGTCGCACAGGACCTGCTGTCCAGCCCGCATCTGAACAGCGGCATCCGCAAGGCGACCTTCCGCCTCATGCCGATGCTCATCATCCTGTACTTCGTCGCGTTCCTCGATCGCACGAACGTCGGCTTCGCCGAAGCCGCGATGGAGGTGGATCGCGGCATCTCGGCCGGCGCGTACGCGCTGGGCGCCGGCATCTTCTTCATCGGCTACGCGATCTTCGAGATCCCCTCGAACCTTCTGCTGGACAAGTTCGGCGCCCGCTTCTGGCTGGCTCGCATCGCGATCACGTGGGGAATCGTCGCCGCGGCGTTCGCTTTCGTGAACGGCGAGACCATGTTCATCATCCTGCGCTTCCTGCTGGGTGTGACGGAGGCCGGCCTGTTCCCTGGCGTCATCATGTTCCTCGCGCAGTGGTTCCCCAACAAGCGCCGCGTCCAGATGTTCGCGCTGTTCTACCTCGCGCAGCCGTTCTCGCAGATGCTGGGTGCTCCGCTATCGGGCGGCCTCATCAGCTTCGGCAACCAGGTCACGCCATGGGCCGGCTGGCAGGTGATGTTCTTCGTCGAGGGTCTGATGGCCGTCGTCGCCGGTATCGCCGCATTCTTCTTCCTCGTCGACTCCCCGCAGAAGGCGAAGTTCCTCAACGACGACGAGAAGGCCGCGCTCAAGGAGGTCATGGCTCACGAGGATGCCGTCAAGGAGTCCGACGGCCCGCGCGGTATCGGAGCGGCCATGATCAGCTGGAAGGTCTGGTACTTCACGGCGATCTACTTCTGCCTGCAGATCGCTGTGTACGGAACGACGTTCTACCTGCCGCAGCAGGTGTCGAGCCTGATCGGCCAGTCGGTCGGCTGGCAGGTGGGTCTCGTCTCCGCGATTCCGTGGGCGGTGGGTCTGTTCGCCTGCTACTACGTGGGCAAGCACGCCACCACGGTGAAGCGGCGGCGGACCTGGGGAGCGCTGTTCTTCCTCACCACAGGCATCGCGATCCTCGTGTCGGCCTGGGCAGGCGCCAACGGACAGGGGCTGTTGGGCATTGCGGCCATCACCGTCGCCGTCGCCGCGTTCCTGTCGACCGGACCCATCACCTGGTCCTTCCCGACCTCGTTCCTCACGGGTGCCGCTGCGGCAGCCGGCATCGGATTGATCAACTCGCTCGGCAACCTCGGCGGCTTCGTGGCGCCGATCATGCGCACCGGAATCAACGATGCTGTTCCCACCGACAGCGGCGCCTGGGGTGTGGTGTCGCTCGGTGTGTTCGCCTTCGTCGCCGCGGTGATGATGTGGGCCACGCGGTTCTTCAGCGCGAAGGCCGATGCCCTGCTCGTCACGGATCGAGCTCCGGGACACTGAATCAGCGGGCGCGCACCACACGGTGCGCGCCCCCTGCTCTTTCGACAGGAGGAACGCATGTCATCCACGATCGTCTTCATCGGACTCGGGGCCATCGGATTGCCGATGGCGCAGAGCATCGCCCGAGCGGGCTCGCCCGTGCTGGGTGTGGAGCCCTCTCCCGAGGGTCGTGAGCGTGCAGCCGCGGCAGGGATCTCCTGCGTGGCGTCGCTCGCCGACGCGGGGGAGGTGGGCACCGTCGTGGTCATGGTGGCCACGGCCGGCCAGCTCAGTGCCGTGGCGGACACCGCCCTGACGACCGAATCTGTCGCGGGATCACGGTGGATCGTGATGTCCACGGTGGGACCAGACGCCGTGCGCCGGGAGGCGAAGCGGCTGGTCGAGGCGGGCGCACGCGTGGTCGATGCACCCGTGAGCGGTGGTGTCGGCCGTGCCGCGACCGGCGAGCTCGCGCTGTTTGTATCCGGGACGGACGACGACATCGCCGCCGTGCGTTCGGTGCTGGACGCGATGGGTTCGCCGCGGGTCGTGGGCGACACCGTCGGCGACGGCCAGGCGGTCAAGGTCGTCAATCAGCATCTGTGCGCCGTCCATATCGTCGCTGCCGCCGAGGCTCTGGCGCTCGCGGAGGGCCTCGGTCTGGATCCCGGATTCGTGCTCGACGTCGTGGCGGACGGTGCGGCGCAGTCGTTCATGCTGGGCGATCGTGGCCCGCGGATGCTGCAGGGCGCAGAGGCCCCAGTGCGCAGCCAGGTGGGCATCTTCGTGAAGGACACCGGACTGGTAGCCGACGCCGCCGTCGCCGCGGGCGTCTCCCTGCCGGTGCTCGAGGCGGCCAGAGATCGCTTCCTGCTCGCTGATGCCGCAGGGCTGCGCACCCGCGACGACTCCAGCGTCATCGAGACCTACCGTACGGTGGTCGCATGATGAAGACCGTGGTGTTGGACGACGACCCCACCGGCACGCAGTCCGCGTCGGGTGTGACCGTCCTGCTGGAGTTCGACGCCGACCTCATCCGGGAGGCGCTCTCGCGTGCGGACAGCGTCTACGTCCAGACCAACTCCCGTGCCATCGATGAGGCCGCCGCGGTGACTCTCGTGTCCGCCGTTCGCGATGCCGCACGCCAGGCGGCGGCGGAGCTGGGTGAGGACGTGCAGTTCGTCCTCCGCGGCGACTCGACCCTGCGTGGGCACGTGTTCGCGGAGACGGAGCAGTTCCTCGACGAGGACTCCGTCATCGTGTTCTGCCCGGCGTTTCCCGCCGGGGGTCGTACGACGCTCGACGGTGTGCACCGCGTGCGCATCGGGGATCGGGATCTGCCGGCACATGAGACCGAGTACGCCGAAGACCCGGTCTTCCCGTTCTCCTCTGGCGTGCTCGTTGAGTACGTGGCCGAGAAGTCCGATCGTGTGGCCGTCCCGGTGGACCTTGCCACGGTCCGCTCGGGACGAGCCGCGTCGGTGATCGCCGCCGCCCCCGCGGGTTCCGTGGTGGTGCCCGATGCCCTTGACGATGATGACATCCGCCAGATCGCGAGCGCGATCACTGCCGTGCGTCGCGCCGGACGGTCGGTTGTCGTCCGCAGCGCGTCGCCCCTGGCTGCGGCTCTGGCCGGCGTGGAGAGCGACGGTCTCCTGCCACGACCGCTCGTGCCCGCACCCGTGCCGACTCTGCTGGCCTGCGGCTCGCACACGGCCGGTGCCACGGCTCAGCTCGACGCGGTCGCGCGGACTCGCGCTGCGCCGGTGGTCATCCCGACGGAGGATGCGTTCGCCGATCCGGTCGCCGCAGGCCTCGCTGCCGCCGCCCAGGCGCGGGCACAGCTTGCCGGAACCGGCCTCGCCATCGTCTCGACGGAGCGGCACCGTCGCCCGGAGCACAACACGCTGCGCCACGGCGAACTCGTCATGCAGGCGCTCACCGTCGCGGTGCGCGCTCTCGTCCCGGAGGTGGAAGCCGTCGTCGCGAAGGGCGGGATCACCTCCGCCGAGCTTGCCCGTACCGGCGTCGGTGCCACGCGCGCCGAGGTGCGCGGGCAGGTGATCGCCGGCGTCTCCGTCTGGGATCTCGTCTCCGCTGAGGGGGATCCGCGGCTGTACGTCGTGGTCCCCGGAAACGTGGGCGACGCGGCTGCTCTCACTGACGTGCTGGCGGCCCTCGGCCGTTGATACTGCATCAGGGCCCGGCAGCGGGCCGACGTCGTTGACACGACGAAGCGGCCCCGGCATGTGCCGGGGCCGCTTCGTGCGTCAGCGTCAGGCGCCGGCTTGCAAGGCCCGGACCGAGGTGATGCGGCGGCGGGCGATCGAGGCGGTGGTCACCACGATCGAAAGCATGGTCCAGATGACCAGGGCCGTGAGCGCGCCGTCGAATCCGCCGGCCGGAGTGACGAGCGCCAGCAGACCCTGATACGCGGGGGCCGTCGGCAGGAGACCGGCGATCGCGTCGAGGAAACCGGGAGTGGTGGACACGACCCCCGTGGCGAAGAACAGCACGCCGACGATCGCGGAGATCCAGCGGCCCGCGCCACCGAACAGGGCGACGAGCGCCTGGTTCACCGCGGCGAACGCGATGCCCGCCAGTGCCGCGACGCCCGCGAACGCGAACCATTCGCCGACGTCGTACTTCGCGACGAACTGCACCACGCCGGCGATCAACACACCCTGCACGGCACCGATCAGCGCACCCGGGATGAGGGCACGGAGGGTCAGCACGACCGACGGACGACGCTCGGCGAGCGTGCGCGCGGTGCGTGCCTGCATGGCGATGTAGGAGGCAAGGCCGCCGAACCAGAGCGCGAACACGGCGAGCAGCGGGATGGCGGAGTCGCCGAACATGTTCGATCCGGTGCCCTCGGTGACCACCGGGTTCGCCACCACGGCGGCCAGGTCGGTGCGCTGCTGTTCGGAGTAGGTCGGGATCTGCTTCACAGCGTCCTGAAGCCCGTCAGCAAGACCGGCGCTGCCGTCCGCGAGCTGGGTGCTGCCGTCGGCCAGGGTGGTCGTTCCCTCGGCGAGCGTGGTGGCACCGTCCGACGTCTGGCCGACACCGTCGCTCAGCGCTGAGGCGCCGGAGGCGAGCTGATCGGCGCCATCGGCCAGCGCGCTGGTGCCGGAGGCGAGCGAGCCCGCTCCGATCTGCGTCTGCCCGAGCCCGAGCGAGAGCCCCGAGGCCCCGTCGGAGAGCTGCTGGATGCCGGAGGCCAGCTGGGAGGATCCGGACGCGAGCGAGGAGGCGCCGGTCGCCGTGGCGTCCACGCCGTCTGCAACGGAGGTGGCACCCGCGGCGAGCGTCGCGGCACCCGCGGCGAGAGTCGACCCGCCCTCGCCGAGCGGGGTCGCCTGGTCCATCAGCGCGTCGATGCCGGCGGCCAGCGCGGTGGCACCCTGCGCGAGGTTGGGTGTGCCGTCGGGACCGGGGGTGGTGTCGATCGCGTCACCGAGGGCGACGAGCTGGTCCGCGATCGTCCCCGGAAGAGCCTCGGCTGTGCCCTGGGCGTAGGCGGAAGCCGTTCCGGCCTGCGTGGCGGCGGCGGTCGCATCGCCTTCCGCGAGGGCACCGAGCGCCTGGGCCTGCTGCGCGAGGGTGACGCACGAGGCATCCGTCTGACCGTGCGTGGCCATGCACGTCTGCGCCGCCGCGCCCAGCGTCTGCGCGGCTTCGCCGATCTGCGTGGCGACGGACGCCGTGGTTGCGGCCGCGTCGCCGGCGTTCGTCAGCAGCTCCTCGGGAAGCAGCGAGGACGAGCGCATGGTCTCCGCGTTGGCGCGGATCTCGTCTGCCAGCGTTCCGATGCCGTCCCGGAGCTGAGCGGCACCGTCCGAGAGCTGGGGAAGCGCGCCGAGCGCGGCCGACACGCCGTCGGCGTACGTCTTCACTCCTCTCGACAGGTCCGATGCGCCCGTCGCGATGCCGCGGGCGCCCGGCGCCAGAGCGCTGAGGCCCTCGGTCAGCTGACCGGCGCCCTGCGCGAGTCCCTGCGCGCCCGTTGCCGATGCCGCAGCGCCGTCGGCGAGCTGAGTCGCACCCGGGGCGAGCTGATCCAGGCCGGACGCGAGCTGACCTGCGCCATCCGCGAGCTGATGCGTCCCGTCGGCCGCGGTCGCCGCACCCGTCGACAGCTGCTCCGCACCGCTGCCGAGCTGACCGATCCCGTCCGCGAGTGCGGTGGCGCCGTCGGCCAGCTGCCGCGTGCCGTCTGCGCTCTGCTTCGTGCCGTCGGCGAGCTGAGTGGCGCCGTCTGCGGCGGTCCCCAGCTGCTCGTTGAGAGTCGTGAAGCCGAGGAGCACGTTCTCGAGGTAGGTCTTCGAGAGCATGTCGCCCATGGTGCCGGAGGCGATCGTGGCGATCTGGTTGGTGATCGTGGCGTCGAAGACCTTCGCATCCGGCGAGGTGGTCACCGCGATCTTCGCCTGCTCGGGGTTGTCGCCCGCGGTGGACGTGGCGGCGGCGGAGAAGTTCTTCGGGATGGTGATGGCCGCGTCGTACTTTCCATCCGCGAGGCCGGACTTCGCGTCATCCGCGTTGGAGATCACCCAGTCGATGTTGCTGTCGACCTCGTCGGAGCCCTCCACGAGCCCCGCGGTGAGCTGACGCCCCAGCGGCACGGTCTGCCCGTTGAGCGTGACAGGGGAGTCCTCGTTCACGATGGCGGCGCGGATGTTGTCGAGTCGCTCGGTCGGATTCCACAGCGCGGCGACCAGCACGCCGCCGATCAGCACGGGGAGCAGGATCACCCCGATCACGGTCAACCAGGTGACCCGGCGCCGGGTGCCGGCTCGTTCGATGGGAAGGGTCATGCGATCACCTCACGGGTGGAGCGGACGGATGCGAGTTCGACGACGACCGGACGCGACCGGTCGGCCCGCAGCAGCACGTCGGAGACGGCGGCGGGATACTGGCCACCCGCGGCGGCGACGGTGAGCGAGTGGCCGGCGCGCGCGGCACGCAGCCCGGCGTCGCGGATCGTCGCGGCGGCCTGCTCGCGCGCCGGGGCGGACAGCGTGTCCAGACCGTCGATCACCACGAGGCGGGTGCCGCCGGAGAACGCCGAGCGCAGCGCGCGCAGCGGATCGGCGGCGTCGGTCAGCAGTGCCACACCCACATTGGAGCGCACCCACGACGCGCGGGCGGGGAGCAGGCGTCCCAGCACCTTCACGATGCCGTGAGTGGGTGCCAGCCGTCCCGCCACTGTCAGCAGGACGGCACGATCGCCGCTGCCGCTGACCAGAAGCGTGTCATCGGCCTCGACCTGGAAGCTGACGCCGGAGTAGAGCTCCACATCCTCGTCGCGCACGGCGAGGTCCTGTGCCGCGATGACCGCGGTGGATTCGGGCGATGGCCACTGCTCGAGTTCCTTCTCCCGCACGACCGCCTCGCCCTCGATGTCGAAGTGGGGTAGCAGTCGGTCGAGCCAGCGCGGGAACCACCACGCCTTGTCGCCGAGGAGCGCCATGATGGCGGGCGTCAGCGTCATGCGGATGAGGAAGGCGTCAACGGCGATGCCCACGGCGAGACCCAGCGCGATGGGTTTGATGGACGAATCGCCCTCGGGCACGAACGCCACGAACACGGCGAACATGATCAGCGCGGCCGCAGTGACCACGCGCGCCGAGGCGGAGAAGCCGCTGCGCACCGAGGCGATGGCGACGGCACGATCGGCCCGACGGAATCGCGTGGCGTGCACGAAGTCCTCGCGCATCCGGGAGACCAGGAACACCTCGTAGTCCATCGCCAGGCCGAACAGGACGCCCATGAGGACGATCGGCATGAAGGAGATCACGGGTCCCACCTTCGCCACGTGCAGGGCGTCGGCCAGCCAGCCCCATTCGAACACCGCGCTCACCACGCCGAACGCGGCGAGCACGCTGAGCAGGTATCCCACGGTGGCCTTCAGCGGCACCCAGATGGAGCGGAACACGATCATCAGCAGGATGAACGACAGGCCCACCACGAACACGCCGAAGGGGAGGAGAGCTGCACCCAGCTTGTCGGAGATGTCGATCGCGACGGCCGTGAAGCCGGTCACCGACACGTCGATGCCGTACGTGTCCTTCCACTCATCGTGGTGTGAGCGCAGCTCGCGCACCAGGTCGGCGGTGATGGGGTCGTCGGGAGCCGTGGTGGGGATCACCTGCACGATGCCGGTGTCCGCCGTCATGTTCGGCGTCGCGAGCGGCACCGCCTTCACGCCGGGGAGGTCACGGATCTCGTCGGCGAGGTCGTTCATCAGTCCGACCGGATCGGTGGAGGTGACGATCGTGCCGGTGACGATGAGCGGACCGTTGAAACCGGGCCCGAACTTGTCCGCGACCAGGTCGTAGCTCTGCCGCGCCTCGGACGAGTGCGGTAGCACGCCGGCGTTCGGCAGGGCGAGCGCGAGGCTTCCGGACGGGATCGCGACGACACCGAGTCCGATCACCACGGCCACCGTGGTGATCACGGGATGGCGGGTGACCAGACGAACCCAGCGCGCCGAGAACGTGCGGCTGCGCGGACGTGCCTTGCGCGGCGGGCGGCCGGCCACCTTGCCCTTCACGAAGCCGAGTAGTGCGGGAGTCAGGGTGATCGCGAGGCACACGCCGATGAGCACGGCACCGGAGGCGGCGATTCCCATCGTGGTGAGGAACGGGACACCCGCGAAACCCAGACCGATGAGGGCGATGAGGACGGTGATACCGGCGAATACGACGGCCGACCCGGCGGTTCCGGTGGCCTGCGCGGCGGACTCCTCGGGGTCGGCTCCCGCTCTCACCTGATCCTGATGTCGGGACACGATGAACAGCGAGTAGTCGATGCCGACCGCCAACCCCAGCATCAGCGCCAGCAGCGGCGTGGTGGCGGAGATCGACGTGAAGAGGGTGGCGATGAAGATGGCGGCCATCGAGATGCCGACGCCGAGGATGGCGGTGAGCAGCGGAAGTCCCGCCACCACGAACGAGCGGAACGTCACGATCAACACGAGCAGGGCGATCAGCAGACCGACGCCCTCGGTGATGGAGATCGCGGGAATCGAGACGGCGAACAGGTCTCCGCCGAGCAGCACGTCGGATCCGTCCGGCAGTTCTGTGCGCAGGTCTGCGGTGATGCTGGTCAGATCGTCCTTCGTCTGCTGGGGGACGTTGGTGGCCTCGCCATCGAACTGCAGCTGCACGATCGCCGCCGAGTCGTCTTCCGCGACCAGCCCGTCCACCGTCTCACCGAACGGGTCGGTGACGGCCAGCACGCCGTCCAGCTTCTCCAGCTCGGCGATCGTCGCCTCGATCTGCGGCTTGTAGGTCTCGATCGAGCCACTCGGAACCGCGGCGATGAACTGCGCGTTGGTGCCGCTCACCTGCGGGAAGGTGCGCGACAGCTGCTCGAGTCCTGCCTGCGACTCCGTCCCGGGGATCGAGAACGAGTTGTCGGTTCCCTTGTTCAGCATCGCGCCGCCGCCGGCGATGCCCAGAACGAGCAGCCAGGCGACCAGAACCCGCCACGGGTGACGGTACGACCAGCGGCCGAGAGAGTAGAGCAGGGTCGACACGCGAGAGCCTCCAGCATTCAGGTTCGATACAGTCGTGTATCGGATACAGTTCTGTATCGTAACCCCAATCCGTTGCCCGTTTCTGAACGGGGGATGTGAGACTGGGAGCTAGAGAAGGAGATGCATGCGCGACGAGGTCGACGGCCCCAACAATGACGTGACGGGCGAGACGAAGACTGGACGCAGCCGCGGAAACACGCGCGCGCGACTGTTCGAGGCTGCGGCCGAGGTGTTCGGCGAGATCGGCGTCGACGCCGCGTCCGTCGAGATGATCACGGAGCGGGCGGGCTTCACCCGTGGCGCGTTCTACTCGAACTTCGAATCCAAGGACGACCTCTTCTTCGCCCTGGTCTCCACGGTTTCCGATCGCAAGCTGCTCGCCGTGAGCGACCGCGTGCGCTCGCTGGAATCCGAGGGCCTGCGGGAGATGCCCGTGGAGGAGCTGCTCACCCGGATCCTGGACGTGATCGTCGACGAACCCGTGGCCGTCCGCCTCATGAATGAGTTCCGTACCCGTGCGATGCGCGACCCGCGTGCCGCGGAAGCGTATCTCGGCTGGCAGCACGGCATGGAGGAGCGTGTCGTGGGCATCGTCGCCGACATCGCGCGCGGCACCGGGCTGCAGCTGTCGATGCAGCCCGCCGAACTCGCGCAGATGGTCATGTTCATCTGGGAGGGCACCAGCGTGCAGGCGGTTATCGAGCGTCGCGATCAGGAGGATCTGGCCGAGCAGGTGTGTCGACGCACGGTGGCGATCATCGCCGCGCTCGTGGCTTCGCAGACCACGGGGCGCGACTGACTCAGTGCTCGTGAGCGGTGTGGGTCGGCTCCCGTGACGGGTGGAGATCAGCTCCGGTGAGGGGTGTGGCTCAGGTCTCCAGCAGGCGATAGCAGCGGGTGACTCGCTCGCGCCACCACTGCGTCCGTTCGGCGTCGGCCGCGAGCCGCGCGAGCGCCCCGGCGTCCGGCGCGATGCGTCCGGCGGGCAGGACGCCGTCACGAGGACGGGCGTCGGCCACATCATCGCGGAGCAGCGAGGCGGTGCCGAGACCGCAATCGAAATCCAGGTTCGGCAGCGCCGCCGCGAGGGCCGCGCCCATGCTGATGCCGATCGCCGAGTCCAGAGCACTGGAGACCACGGCGGGCAGACCTGCCTTCGCGACGATGTCCAGCGCCCGACGGATCCCGCCGAGCGGCTGCGCCTTCACAACGAGCACGTCGGCTGCCTTCGCTCGCGCCACCGCGATCGGGTCTTCCGCCTTGCGCACACTCTCATCGGCTGCGATCAGGATGCCCGCGTATTTCACGCGTCGACGGACATCGGCCAGCTCGGCCACCGTGGCACAAGGCTGCTCCACATACTCCAGGTCGTATTCCGCGAGCGCGTGGATCGCCCGCTCCGCCTCGTCCACGTTCCATCCCGCGTTCGCATCCACGCGGATCCGGCCCGCCGGTCCCATCTCGGCGCGCACCGCGCGCACCCGTTCGACGTCATCCGCGAGTGACTGACCGCGCTCGGCCACCTTCACCTTCGCGGTACGGCAGCCGTCGAACCGCGCGAGGACGCCCGCGACATCCGCGGCCGGGACGGCGGGCACCGTTGCGTTCACGGGTACGTGATCTCGGCGTGCCGGGGGAGCGACGTGCCAGCCGAAATTCAGCGCTCCCGCCAACCATGCTGATGCCTCGGCGTCCTCGTACTCCAGGAACGGCGAGAACTCCGTCCAGCCAGCCGGCCCTTCGAACAGGGCCACCTCGCGGAGATCCACCCCGCGGAATCGCACCGCCATCGGCAGGGCGACCACGCGCATCGTCTCCAGGACCTCGGCCAGCGGTGGCAGCATCATGCCCCCATTCTGCCCCCGGCGCCTCGGTCCGCAACGCAGATCGCCGCCCGGCACGGTTCAGGTGTGGTCTCAGGTTTGGCGCGCATGGGCCCGCTTTGACGCATGACGCCGCCGGCGCCCCCGTTGGTCTCAGGTTCGGCGGTGTTGGCACTGTTGTGCTGCAGGTGTTGAGACCAGTCGATTGGTTGGTCTCAAGTTGGGCAGTATTGGCGCTGGCGTGCTGCAGGAGTTGAGACCAGTCCGTGGTTGGCTTCGGGTCGGGCGGCGTCGGCGTTGGAATGCTGTGCTTGGTGGCCAGGCCGTCGGTGGTCTCAGGTTCGGTGGTGTTGAGGCTGCTGTGCTGCGGGGGGTGAGACCAGTGCGTCGGTGGTCTCAGGGTCGGTGGCGTCGGCGTCCTACTTCGCCGCCGACGCCGCCTTCCACCGCGTGGTCTTCGATCACTGCGGCAACCGCTACCTCAGCGACATGTCCGAGTCTCTCGGTGCGCAGCTGCACCGCATGCGTCAGTCCGTGCTGCA